>NZ_JBFRCU010000037.1:0-64811 GCF_052113205.1 Inquilinus sp. YAF38
CCCACGGCCTGGTCGCCTCGGCCCACAAGGCCGCCTATGTCGCGGCCAAGCACGGGCTGATCGGGCTGACCAAGGTGGTGGGGCTGGAGACGGCCGGCACCGGCGTCACCTGCAACGCGGTGTGTCCGGGCTGGGTCCGCACCCCGCTGGTGGAGAAGCAGATCAGCGCGATCGCGGCCGAGAAGGGCATCAGCCAGGACGAAGCGGCGCGGCAGCTCTTGGGCGAGAAGCAGCCCTCGATGACCTTCGTGACGCCGGAGCAGCTGGGCGGCACCGTCGCCTTCCTGTGCTCGGACGCAGCCGAGCAGATCACCGGCACCAGCGTGTCGGTCGACGGCGGCTGGACCGCGCAGTAACCGGCGGTTTCGCCCGGCGGGGCGCCGCGAGGCGCCTCTTGAACCGGGTTTCATCCTCCCCAGATACAGATCGTGGCGGCGCCCAGCCGGGGTCGCCACGATCGCTCACCGCGGCGCGACCATGATGGTGCGCCGCCCAGGTATCGCTCACTGGAGGATATCCATGCGTACTCTTGACCTTTCCCCGCTGTTCCGCTCGACCATCGGCATCGACCGCCTGTCGCGGCTGCTCGATTCCGCGCCGCAGTTCGACGCCGCGGCGCCGTCCTACCCGCCCTACAACATCGAGAAGACCGGCGAGGACGCCTACCGCATCACCATGGCGGTGGCGGGCTTCGGCGAGGACGACCTCGAGGTCGTGACCTCCGAGAACACCCTGACCATCCGTGCCAAGGCGACCTCCGACGAGGAGGAGAAGAGCCGGGTCTTCCTGCATCGCGGCATTGCCGGCCGGGCCTTCGAGCGGCGCTTCCAGCTGGCCGACTACATCAAGGTCGGCGGCGCGACGCTGGTGAATGGCCTGCTCAACATCGACCTGGTCCGCGAGGTGCCGGAGGCGCAGAAGCCCCGCACCGTGAAGATCGCGGCCGGCCAGGCCGAGGCGCCGAAGCAGCTCGCCGCCTGACGTTCGGCAAGGGGCGCCGCCGCAGCGGCCGCGCCCCTTTTCCCGAGCCGCACAGATAAAAAGAGGGCCGCTTTCCGCGGCCCTCGTTTTTTGAAGCCTCGCCTGCTCAACTCGAGCATTGCGCGACGATAAGAGCGCTTTTGCCGCGGCGTCAAGAACTCGTTTGGGTCAGAAAAACCCTTTGTTTTGAAGGGTTTTCAGCTGTTCGCCGGCGCGCGGCGGCATTTGCTCAAGCGCAAGAGCGCTAAATGATCTTAAAAATGCAATATTTATGAGGGGTTGTCCTTCGGCGCTTAGATCCGGTGGAAACGGGAACGTTACCCGTTTCCATAGCCAGATCGCCGAAGCGTCACGCGAATTTCATCGAGAATCGCCGGGTCGTCGATCGTCGCCGGCACGGCGAAGGGAAGCGAATCGGCGATCCGGGCCATGGTGCCGCGCAGGATCTTGCCCGATCGGGTTTTCGGCAGCCGGTCGACGATCATCGCCGTCTTGAACGCCGCCACCGGACCGATGCCGTCGCGCACCCGCTGCACCGCCTCTGCCAGGATCGCCTCATGCGGCCGCGCCACCCCCGCCTTCAGCACCAGGAAGCCCAGCGGCACTTGGCCCTTGAGGTCGTCCGCCACCCCGATCACCGCGCATTCGGCGACGTCGGGATGGCCGGCCAGCACCTCCTCGATCTGCCCGGTCGACAGGCGGTGGCCGGCGACGTTGATGACATCGTCCACCCGGCTCATGACGAAGACGTAGCCGTCCGCGTCGACCAGCCCGGCATCGCCGGTCTTGTAGAAGCCGGGATAGTCCTCGAGATAGGCGCTGCGGAACCGCGCATCGGCCCGCCACAGCGTTGGCGCGGCGCCGGGCGGCATCGGCAGCCGGCAGGCCAGCGCGCCGATCTCGCCGCACGGCATCTCATGTCCGTCCGGCCCCAGCGCGCGCACGTCCCAGCCCGGCATCGGCCGGGTCGGCGATCCCGGCTTGACCGGCATCGGCTCCAGCCCCAGCGGGTTGGCGCAGATCGGCCAGCCGGTCTCGGTCTGCCACCAATGGTCGATCACCGGCACCCGCAGCAGCTTTTCGGCCCAGCCCAGCGTGGCGGGGTCGCAGCGCTCCCCGGCCAGGAACAGGGCACGGAAGGCCGACAGGTCGCGCCCGGCTAGCAGGCGGCCCTCCGGGTCCTCGCGCTTGATCGCGCGGAAGGCGGTCGGCGCGGTGAACAGCACCGAGACGCCATGCTGCTCGACCACCCGCCAATAGGCGCCGGCGTCGGGCGTGCCGACCGGCTTGCCCTCGTACATCACGCTGGTGCAGCCAGCCAGCAGCGGCCCGTAGACGATGTAGGAATGGCCGACCACCCAGCCGACATCCGACGCGGTGAACATCACCTCGCCGGGCCTGACGCCATAGATCGCCGACATGCTCCAGGCCAGGGCCACGGCATGGCCGCCATTGTCGCGGACGATGCCCTTGGGCTGGCCGGTGGTGCCGGAGGTGTAGAGGATATAGAGCGGATCGGTCGCCGCCACCGGTACGCAGCCAGCCGGCTCGGACGCGGCCTCCAGCTCGACCCAATCGTGGTCACGGCCAGCGGTCATTGCCGCCTCGCATTGCGGCCGCTGCAGCACCACAGTCGCCGGTACGGTGTGCTTCGCGAGGCCGAGGGCGGCGTCGAGCAGGGGCTTGTAGGCGACGATCCGGCTGACCTCGATACCGCAGGAGGCGGAAACGACCAGCTTCGGCTCGCAATCGTCGATCCGCGCCGCCAGCTCGGGCGCCGCGAAGCCGCCGAACACCACGGAATGCACGGCGCCCAGCCGGGCGCAGGCCAGCATGGCGATCGCCGCCTCCGGCACCATCGGCATGTAAATCACCACCCGGTCGCCCGGACCGACACCGAGGCCGCGCATGGCGCCGGCGAAGCGGGCGACCCGGTCGGTCAGCTCGGCATAGGTGAAGCGCCGCACCGTGCCGGTGACCGGGCTGTCATGGATCAGCGCCAGCCGGTCGCCATGGCCGGCGGCGACATGGCGGTCGAGCGCGTTGAAACAGGTGTTGAGCCGGCCGCCGGCGAACCAGCGGAAGAAGGGGGCATTGCTCTCGTCCAGCACCCGGTCCCAGCGCCGGTCCCAGTCGATCGCGGCGGCGGCCTCGCCCCAGAACCCCTCCGGGTCGGCGAGCGAGCGGCGATAGGCCTCTTCATAGGCTCCCATGGCGTCCTCCCGAAACTCTTTGGCCCGAGCCTAGCGCCGCAGGACCTCCGCGGCGAGGGCCGGTGTCGCGTTCCGGCCATGGCCGGACGCGGCCGGCGGAGCCCGATCCCGGCATTTCGCCCGAGGCTGGGCGATGCCAGTATGTCTCCGCACCAGGGGGCCCACCGATGCCGCACGCCTACGACACCGATCTCGACCGCAACCCCGCCAATTACGTGCCGCTGACGCCGATCTCCTTCCTCGGCCGCACCGCTTTGGCCCATCCGGACCGGACCGCTGTCGTCTACGGCGAGGTGAAACGGAGCTGGCGGGAGACGGCGGAGCGCTGCCGCCGCCTGGCGTCGGCCCTGTCGCGCCGCGGCGTCGGCAAGAACGACACGGTGGCGGTGATGGCGCCCAACATCCCGGAGGCGTTCGAGGCGACCTATGGCGTGCCGATGGCCGGCGCGGTGCTGTGCGCCCTCAACACCCGGCTGGACGCCGCCGCCATCGCCTTCCAGCTGCACCATTCCGAGACCCGGGTGCTGCTGGCCGACCGCGAATACGCCGCGGTGGTGCGGGCGGCGCTGGCGCAGCTCGACGCGCCGCCGCTGGTGGTCGACATCGTCGACCCCACGGTGGCGGGCGAGCCGGTCGGCGGCCTGACCTATGAGGAGTTCCTGGCCGAGGGCGACCCGGCCTGGCCGGGCGTCATGCCGGGCGACGAATGGGATGCGATCGCGCTCGGCTACACCTCCGGCACCACCGGCGACCCGAAGGGCGTGGTGACGCATCACCGCGGCGCCTATCTCAACGCGCTCGGCAACGTCGTCACCTGGGCCCTGCCGCACCACCCGGTCTATCTCTGGACCCTGCCGATGTTCCACTGCAACGGCTGGTGCTTCCCCTGGACGATCACGGCGATGGCCGGCACCCATGTCTGCCTGCGCCGGGTGGCCGCGCGCGACATCTATGCCGCGATCGCCGATCACGGCGTCACCCATCTCTGCGGCGCGCCGATCGTCATGGGCATGCTGCTGAACGCCCCGGCCGAGGAGCGACGCGACTTCCCGCAGGCGGTGCAGATGATGACCGCGGCCTCGCCGCCGCCCGCGACGGTGCTGGAGGGCATGGCCCGGCTCGGCATCAAGGTCACCCATGTCTACGGCCTGACCGAGGTCTACGGCCCGGCCGTGGTCTGCGACTGGAAGCCGGAATGGGACGCGCTGCCGGCGGGGGAGCAGGCGCGGCTGAAGTCGCGCCAGGGCCTGCCCTATGTGGTGCAGGAAGGGCTGATGGTGGCCGACCCCGACAGCCTGGTCCCGGTGCCGGCCGACGGCGAGACGCTGGGCGAGGTGTTCATGCGCGGCAACATCACCATGAAGGGATACCTGAAGAACCCATCGGCCACCGCCAAGGCCTTCGCCGGCGGCTGGTTCCACACCGGCGATCTCGGCGTGATGCATCCCGATGGTTATATCGAGTTGAAGGACCGGTCGAAGGACATCATCATCTCCGGCGGCGAGAACATCTCGACCATCGAGGTCGAGGGCGTGCTGTACCGCCACCCGGCGGTGCTGGAGGCGGCGGTGGTGGCGCGGCCGGACGAGAAATGGGGCGAGACCCCCTGCGCCTTCGTCACCCTGCGGCCGGGCGCCGAGGCGACGCCGGAGGAGATCATCGGCTTCAGCCGCCAGCACCTGGCGGGCTTCAAATGCCCGAAGACGGTGGTGTTCGGCGACCTGCCGAAGACCTCGACCGGCAAGATCCAGAAATTCGTGCTGCGGGACCGCGTCCGGGCGCTGTAGATGCCGGGGCCGTTGTCTCAAGGGGAAACGGGATTTCCTCTTTCTGTCATTGCCGGGCTTGACCCGGCAATCCAGAGATTGCGGCGACATCTTCTGGATGCCCGGGTCAAGCCCGGGCATGACAATTTAGGGTTTGGTTGACCGATATTCAGGTCGACTGGGCTCCGCTCTCTCCTGCCGCGGCCTCGACGCAGCGGCGGATGCCCTCGGCATAGGGCGTCTTGCGGATCGGCCCGATCAGGGCCTGCAGGGTGCCGTCGTCCAGCACCACCGGGTCGGTCTGCAGATAATGCATCTCGACCAGCTCGCGCATCAGCGGGTCGAACAGCCCGGCGAGGCGCAGCATGGTCCTGCCGGCCACCATCAGCCTCGGCGTGCGGCCGGCCGCGGCGAAGGCCATGGCCGCCGCCTCGCGCTGGGTGATGGTGCCGGCGCCGGCCAGGTGCCAGATCCGGCCCCAGGCTTGCTCCCGCGCCGCCAGGGCGGTGACCACCGGGCCGATATCGGGGACGAAGGCGAATTCATGCGGCCGGTCGATCGGGCCGATCAGCTTCGCCCGCCGGCCCGACGCCGCGGCCTGGAACAGGTCGTGCAGGAAGCTGCGCTCCACCCCCGGGCCGTAGAAATCCGGCAGGCGCAGCACCGCGCCGCGGATCCGGCCGGCGGCATCCGCCTCCAGCACCAGGTCCTCCTGCGCCTTGCGCATCCGGCCCTTGACCGTGTGCGGCTCGCGCGGATGGTCCTCGCGCACCGGCAGGGTCCGCGGCCGGCCGTAGGGATAGACCGTGCCGATCAGCAGCAGCCGGCCCACGCCCTCGGCCGTGGCGCCGTCCAGCACCTGGCGCATCACCACCGGATGCTGCCGGAACTGGTGATAGGGCACGCCGACCAGATGCACGATCGTGTCCATGCCGCGGGCGGCGGCGCGGACCGACTCCGGGTCGTCCGGGGTCCAGGTGACGATCTCGGCCAGCGGGTCGGTGCCGAACTCCCGCTCCAGCGCCGGGCGCGACCGCCCGACCACGCGGTAGGGCCGGCCATCCGTCCGCAGTGCCGCGGCGATGCTGCGGCCAATGGCGCCGGCGGCGCCGAACAACGCGATCCCACCCATCTCAGCTGCTCCATGAACAACGATCTGTTAGTGAACAATGTTCACTGAACGATGTTCATATACGCGTTGACGGCGGCCGGGTCAATCGGCCAGCATCCGGCATGGGCACGATGGAACGACGGGCGCGCGACAAGGCGGCGCTGCGCGGGCGCATCCTCGACGCGGCGCGCGAGATCGCGTTGCGCGAGGGGTTCGAGGGGCTGACCATGCGCAAGCTGGCGGCCGCGGTCGAATATGCGCCGGGCACGATCTACCTACATTTCGCCGGCCGCGACGCGATCGCGCGCGAGCTGTGCATCGAAGGCTACCAGGCTCTCTGGACGGCGCTGGAGCCGGCGGCGGGCATCGCCGATCCGCGGGTGCGCCTGGCGGCGCTGGCCCGGGCCTATGTCGGCTTCGGGCTGGAGCAGCGGGAGACCTACCGCCTGATCCTGATGGAGGAGCCGAAGCTGCTCGACGCG
Organism: Inquilinus sp. YAF38; assembly: GCF_052113205.1. NCBI lineage: Bacteria > Pseudomonadati > Pseudomonadota > Alphaproteobacteria > Rhodospirillales > Rhodospirillaceae > Inquilinus > Inquilinus sp. YAF38. The sequence goes on from NZ_JBFRCU010000037.1 coordinate 6,554, forward strand.
CTGTACCGGGACCGGCCGATCGACGATCCGGACGGCCCCGGCACGCGTTCGTTCCTGGCGCTGGTCCAGGCCTTCGCCGATCTCGGCGCGGCGGAGCCGGAGCGCCGGGCCGAGGTGTTGCTGGCGACGCTGCACGGCATTGTCAGCCTGAAGCTGACCTGCGACCGTTTCCTGCGCACCCCGGCGGAGGAACTGGTGGCGGCGGCGCTGGAGCGGGAGCTGGCCGCCTAGAGGCTGGCAAACCCGGTCCGCCAGGCGGAGGGAACAGGCTTGCCGCGGCTGCTCCCCCGCGTATTGTCGGACATTCCGTCGGGCCGCGCGTTTCCGCGTGATGGCCGGATGTCTTGAGCGGAAGCAAATTCCGTTTCATATAAAACGAATGTCAGGCGGGCGGGGAGGCCGGCGATGCGGGACCAGGCGGTGCGGGCGGAGTTCGATCTCGAGGCGTTCCTGCCCTATGAGCTGTCGGTGGTCAGCAACCGGGTCAGCCGCACCTTCGCCCGGCGCTATGCCGATGCCTTCGGGCTCAGCATCCCGGAATGGCGGGTGATGGCGATGGTCGGCCGCTACGCGCCGCTGTCTTCGAACCAGATCTGCGAGCGCACGGCGATGGACAAGGCCAAGGTCAGCCGGGCCGTCAGCCGGCTGATCGCCGCCGGCCATCTCAGCCGCGGCACCCACCCGGCCGACCAGCGGCTGATCCGGCTCGACTTCACCGCCGCCGGCCGCCGGGTCTATGACGCGATCGTGCCGCTGGCGCAGGAGATCGAATCCGAGCTGATGGCCGCCTTCGCGCCGGGCGAGCGCGAGGTGCTGCGCCGCCTGCTGCGCAAGCTCGACGCCCGCGTCGCCGGCCTCGGCACGCCGCCGGACGCGGCGGGGGAGGATTAGGTCACGGGTGCAGCGACAGGCCCTTCAGCACGCGGTCGACATCCTTGCGGTCCTCATGCAGGGCGAAGCCGACCAGGTCCAGCGCCTCGCCGGGCACGGCCTTGACCGCGGCGCGGTTGGCCTCGTCATGGCCGGTGGCGAACAGCTCGGCGGTGTAGATCGCGATCCGCATATTGCGGGCCAGCGCCCTTGCATGCGCCGCCTTCAGCGCCTCGGCCGTGCCGGCGAAGACCAGCACCGGCTGGCGGAACATCGGCAGGTACAGGTTGCCCGACCCGTCCTCATAGGGCGCGCCGACCAACTCCGGCCGGATCGCGGCGAGGCCGCTGACGGTGAAGGCGGTGACGTTCAGCTTCTGCCACACCGGCAGGTCCTCGCGAAGGGCGACGGCGATCTTGGTGTCGAACCGCATGCATGCTCCTTCCCACTTCCGTCATCCCCGCGAAAGCGGGGATCTCTCTGAAATCCCGAGGAGATTCCCGCTTGCGCGGGAATGACGATTTCAATTTGACGCTCAGTCTATGAACCGCAGCCGCCACCCGGCTTGTACGATCGTGCTGTGGCGGCCTTCCCCGGAGCGGCCTAACATGGGCTCATGGACAGCGGTGAATGGGTCACGGTCGGGCTGGACCGGCGCTTCGGCGTCGAGCGGTTCCGCGCCCATTTCACCGCCCATTGCTACGAACGGCACGCGCACGAGACCTATGCCATCGGCCTGACCGAGGCGGGGTCGCAGAGCTTCCACTGCCGCGGCGGCACGCACCGCACCCGGCCGGGATCGGTCATCACCTTCAACCCGGCCGAGATCCATGACGGCCACGCCACCAATGCCGAGGGCTTCCTGTACCGGATGCTGTATGTGGCGCCGGAGACGGTGGCGGCCGTGCTCGACGATGCCGGCATCCGGCCGCCCTGGGCGCTGGCCTTCCCCGACATCCTGTCCGAGGACCCGGTCCTCGCGGCGCTGATCGCCCGCACCGTCGACGCCTTCGCCGAGCCGGGGGCGACCCTGGCGCGGTCCGAGGCGCTGGCGGCGATGGTGGTCGGGCTGGCCCGCCGCCAGGCAGGGGCCCAGGCGCCAAGCCTGTCCCGCCCCGGCGACGCGGCGCTGGCGCGGGTGCGCGACCATCTGCACGCCCATCTCGACGACGACGTCACCGCCGACGACCTCGCCGCCGTCGCGGGCTTGAGCCGGTTCCACATGTCCCGCGCCTTCACCCGCCGCTACGGTGCGGCGCCGGCGACCTATCTGCGCTGGATCCGGCTGGAGCGGGCCAAGCGGATGCTGGCGGCGGGCGAGGCACCGGCCCAGGTGGCGGCGGCCACCGGCTTCACCGACCAGGCCCATCTGACCCGCCGCTTCAAGGGTGCCTACGGCGTCACCCCGGCGCGATTCCAGAAGGCGGCGCGGGCGGCGTAACTCATCACCCTATCCCGTCATCCCGTGCGCGCTGCGGCGCGCAGTGCCGCTGCGCAGACACGGGATCTCGCCGCACCTCGAAGAGATCCCCGCTTTCGCGGGGATGACGATATTGGAATGGATCAGGCCTGGAGCCCCAACCGCTGCACCACCTCGTCCGCGATCGACAGGCTCGAGGTCAGGCCCGGGCTCTCGATGCCGAACAGGTTGACCAGGCCGGGCACGCCGTGCCCCTCCGGCCCCTGGATCACGAAATCCGCGGCGGCGGCGCCGGGCGGGGTGATCTTCGGGCGGATGCCGGAATAGTCCGGCAGCAAGGCCCCGTCCGGCAGCGCCGGCCAGTAGCGGCGGATGGCGGCGTAGAAGCTGTCCGCCCGCGCCGGATCGACGCGGTAGTCCAGCGTGTCGACCCATTCGACGTCGGGGCCGAAGCGCACCCGCCCGCCCAGGTCGATCGTGGCATGGGTGCCGAGGCCGCCGGGCACCGGCACCGGATAGATCAAATGGCGGAAGGGCGGCCGACCGGACAGGCCGAAATAATTGCCCTTGGCCAGGAAGGGCTGCGGCACCGAAGCCTCCGGCACGCCGGCGATGCGGCGGGCGACCGCCGGGGCCGACAGGCCGGCCGAATTCACCACCCGGCGGGCCAGCAGTTCCATGCCGCCATCCTCGGTGGCGATCTGCAGATGCAGCCCCTCGGCGGTGATGGCGGCCGATTCCAGCCGAGCCTGATATGCGATCATCGCGCCCCGCGCCTCGGCGTCGCCCAGCAGCGCCAGCATGAAGCCGTGGCTGTCGACGATGCCGGTGGAGGGCGAGAGCAGCGCCGCGGTGCAGGCGATCTCCGGCTCCAGCGCATGGGCCTCGTCCGCGGTCAGCGGCTGCAGCGCATCGTCCTCGCCGGTCAGGCCGTTGGCCCGGGCCGCCGCTTCGATCCGGACCAGCGTCGCGGCTTCCTGTTCGTCGGTGGCGACGATCAGCTTGCCGCAGCGCTTCGCGATGACGCCGTGCTCCGCGCAGAAGCGGTACAGCGCCCGGCGGCCGGCGACGCAGTGCCGGGCCTTCAGGCTGCCCTGCGGGTAGTAGATGCCGGCGTGGATCACCTCGCTGTTGCGGGCCGAGGTCTCGGTGCCGAAGGCATCCGCCGCCTCCAGGATGATCACCTCCTGCCCGGCCAGGGCCAGCGCCCGGGCGACGGCCAGGCCGACCACCCCGGCGCCGACCACGACGGCATCGACCGTGTCGGTCATGCCGCGCCGCGCAGCTGGCCGATCGCCCGCGCCACCCCGCGCAGCTCGGCCAGCCCCTTCAGCCGGCCGATCAGCGAATAACCGGGGTTGGTCTTCTTGCCGACATCGTCGGCCAGCAGGTGGCCGTGGTCCGGCCGCATCGGGATCTCCCAATCCCTGCGTCCAGCCGCCTTGCGCGCCCGCTCCTCCGCCAGCAGCGCGTCGATCACCGCCACCATGTCGGCGCCGCCTTCCAGGTGCTCGTCCTCGAAGAAGGAGCCGTCGGGCTCGACCGTGACATTGCGCAGATGGGCGAAGTGGATGCGGGCTGAGAACTCCCGAGCCATCGCCGCCAGGTCGTTGTCGGGCCGCGAGCCGTAGGAGCCGACGCACAGCGTCAGCCCGTTCGCCGGCCGRTCGACCATGGCCAGCACGGCGCGGGCGTCGGCGGGGGTGGAGACGATGCGCGGCAGGCCGAACAGCGGGAAGGGCGGGTCGTCCGGGTGGACGGCCAGGCGGGCGCCCGCCTCCTCCGCCACCGGCACCACGGCGGCCAGGAAGGCTTTGTAGCTGGCGCGGAAGTCGTCGGCGGTGATGCCGGCATAGGCGGCCAGGCGGCGCTCGAACCCGGCCCGGTCGTTGACCGCGCCGGCCACGCCCGGCAGGCCGGCGATGATGGTCTTCTCCAGCTCGGCCTGCTCGCTTTCGCTCATCGCCGCGGCGCGGTCACGGGCGCGGGCCAGCACGTCGGGGCGATGATCCGCCTCGGCACCCTTGCGCTTCAAGATGAAGGCGTCATAGGCGGCCATGTCGACCGCGTCGAAGCGCAGGGCGTAGCCGGTGGTGGGCAGCCGCCACAGCAGGTTGGTCCGGGTCCAGTCGACCACCGGCATGAAGTTGTAGCAGACCGTCGTCACCCCGGCCGCGGCGACGTTGCGCAGCGACTGGGCGAAGATGGCGGTGGCCTCGGCCGCGCCGGCGCCGCCGGTCTTGACCGCGTCCGGCAAGGGGATGCTCTCGACCACCGACCAGGCCAGGCCGGCGCCCTCGATCACCGCGCGGCGCTCGGCGATCTCCTCGGCCGGCCAGACGCTGCCGTCCTGGCGGTGATGCAGCGCGGTGACGATGCCGCTGGCCCCCGCCTGCTTGACATGGTCCAGCGTCACCGGATCGTTCGGGCCGAACCAGCGCCAAGTCTCCTTCATCGTCTCCAGCCCCTCATCGCGTGTTGATCCTGTTGCGGCCGACCAGCGGATACTGCTCGACCTCGTACACTTGGCCGGTGACCGGCGCCGACCGATCGGACAGCCAGAACACCGCATGCTGCGCCACCTCCTCCGGCCGCAGGATGCGCCCCGTAGGGGCCAAGGCCGGCGGGATGTGCTCGGCCCAGTCGTCGGGCCGGCCCTCGCGGCGCTGGATGGCGCGCTCGGTCTCGGTCAGGGTCCAGCCGACATTCAGCTGGTTGACCCGGATGCGCTCGGCCGACAGCGAATCGCCCAGGTTGCGCGTCATCGTCATCAGTGCCGCCTTGGACATCGAATAGACCAGCAGGTTGTCCTGGCCGCACAGCGCGTTGACCGACCCGATATTGACGATGGCACCGCCGCTGCCCTGGCCGCGGAAGGCGCGCACCGCCTCGCGGCACAGCAGCAGCGGCGCGCGGGCGTTGACGGCGAAGATGGCGTCGAAGGCGGCCTCGTCGGCCTGCTCCAGCGTGGTGCGGGCCAGCGACGCGGCGTTGTTGACCAGCCCGTCGATCCGGCCATGGCTGCGCAGGACAGCGTCGATGATGGTTGTTGCCGCATCCGGTGCGGTCACGTCGGCCAGAACCGAGGCGACGCCCCCCAGATCGACCGCGGCCTGGGCCAGCGCCTCCGCCTCGATGCCATGCAGCACCACGGTGGCGCCCTCGGCCTGCGCCGCCCGGGCGATCGCCAGGCCGATGCCGGAGGACGATCCGGTGACCAGAATGACCTTGCCGTGAAGCATCGCGCCGTCTCGTGTCCGCTCAGCCCACCGACTTCATAGCGGCATCACAGGGCCTTCCGAAAGGTCAGGTTTATCCGCTGGTGGCCGAGCAGCGCATGGCTGCCGTCCGGCAGGGTGGCGATGCCGTGGAAGGCCAGCCGCGCCGGGCCGCCCCAGACCGCGACGTCGCCATGCTCGACCCTGACCTTTCGGGTCGGGTCGCTGCGCTGCAACCCGCCGAACAGGAAGGTCGCCGGCAGACCCAGCGAGACCGAGACGATCGGCGCGCCCGCGTCGCGCTCGTCGCGGTCCTGGTGCAGCGACAGGCGCGAGCCGGGCTCATAGCGGTTGATCAGGCAGGCATCKGGCGCGAACGGGCCGAAACCGGCCCGGATCGAGGCGGCGTCGGCCAGTTCGGCGAAGACCGGCGGCATCTTCGGCCAGGGGCGGCCGGCGATCGGGTCGTCGGGGTCGTAGCGATAGCCGCTGCGGTCGCTGACCCAGCCGACCTGGCCGCAATTGGTCATCGCCACCGACATGCGATAGCCGCCGGGCGTGACCAGGTGGCGGAACGGCGCCGCCGCCTCCACCGCCCGCACCGCCGCGATCAGCGCCTCGGCTGTGCCGCGGGCGAAGCCGCGCAGGAGGAAAGCCCCCTCGGCCAGGGTCTCCTGGTCCGGTCCCGGTCCTGGAAGGCTGTCGAACAGATCCGCCGTCATGCTCCGGCTCCCTCAACACCATCAATCAACGTCATTCCCGCGAAAGCGGGAATCTCTTTCCGCTGGCGAAGCCACGAGATCCCCGCTTTCGCGGGGATGACGGAAAGGGGTTTGCACGGACCTGCAGCTCGAAGCATCCCATCCCTTGCGGTCAAATTGGGCGCAAGAAAAGGAGTGTCGGCACGGCCGGGCCGCGAGACACTGAATCCTCACCTGCCCGAGGATGCCCATGATCACCCTCTACGACTACCTGCCGTCGCAGAACACCTACAAGGTCCGGCTGCTGCTGGCGCAGCTGCAGCTTCCGTACCGGACCGAGATCATCAGCATCTTCGAGGGCGAAGGCCAGCGGCCCGAATACCTCGCGATCAACCCGACCGGGGCGGTGCCGGCGATCAAGCTGGACGACGGCCGGGTGCTCGCCGAGTCCAACGCCATCCTGGTCTTCCTGGCCGAGGGCACGCCGTACCTGCCGGAGGACCGCTTCGCCCGGGCCAAGGTGCTGCAATGGCTGTCCTTCGAGGGTGACTATGTCCAGTCCACCATCGCGACGCTGCGGCACTGGGTCATGACCGGCAAGGCGGCGCGCCGCCCGGCCACGCTGGTCGAGGCCAAGCGCGAAGGGTCGCTGAAGATCCTGGCAGTCCTGGACCGGGAGCTGTCGCAGCGCGCCTGGCTGGCCGGGCCGGCCTATAGCGTCGCCGACATCGGCGTCTTCGCCTATGTCCACCGGGCGGAGGAGGCCGATCTGCCGCTGGCCGATTTCCCGCATGTGGTCGCCTGGATCGACCGGGTGCGGTCCCAGCCGCGTTTCCTGGCCGAGACCTTCCCGTACTCCGTCGATCCGCATTCCGCGAAGGAATTGTCCTGAGGCCTCGTCAAGAATTCATCGTCATCCCGTGCGCGCTGCGGCACGCAGTGCTGCTGCGCAGACACGGGATCTCGCGCGGACCTGGAAGAGATCCCGGTTCAGCGGTGCACCACTTCGTGCTGCACCGCGCCCGGGATGACGGTGACAATTGAGGTGAGTGGACACCTCATTCCGTGGACCGGAACCAGCGCTCCCCGACATCCTCGGCCCGGCGGCGCTCCAGCTCCTCGCTGTAGCGGCGCAGGGCGTAGGCTTCGCTGACATAGCCGATGATCCGCCGCTCCTGGGCGTCGCTGACCACCGGCAGGGTTTCGGTCTCCGCCGCCTGGAACAGCTCCAGCGCCGTGCGGACGGTCTGGCCGGGCAGCAGGATATAGGCGGCGGCGTGGCGCAGCGTGCCGATCTCGGTGGTCTCCGCCTCGGCATCGTGGTCGGAATTGTGCGCATCCGACACCTGCACCACCCCGGCGGCGCGGCCGGCGGCGTCGGTGACGAAGACGCGCTGGGTCGACCCGACCGGGAACTGCCTGCGGAAATCGGCCACCGTCGTCGTCTCCGGCACGCTGCGGGCGTCGCGGCGCATCAGACGGGCGACGGTCAGGTCGCGGATCCAGCCGACATCCTGGGCACCGCGGATCGCCTCGCCGCGCAGATGGAAGCGCCAGGTGGCGAAGGAATAGCCGAACAGGTGCCGCACCACCGCGGCCGCGACCACCACCCCGACCATGACGCCGATGGTGACGGAGAAGTCGCCGCTCAGCTCCAGCGCCAGGAAGGTCATGGTCAGCGGCCCGCCGATCACCGCGGCCGCCATCGACGCCATGCCGACCAGGGAATAGGCCAGGTGCTCGACCGGATGGCCGGGCAGGGCCAGCGCCGTCAGCTGGGCCATTATGCCGCCGAACAGCGCGCCGGTCAGCAGCGAGGTGAAGAACAGGCCGCCGCGAAAGCCGGCGCCGAGCGAGATCGCCGCCGCCGCGGTCTTGGCCACCAGCAGCAGGGCCAGCGCGGTCAAAGGCGGCGCCAGGGTCAGGTCGGCATAGAGCGCGCCGTGGCCGGAGCTCAGCACCTCCGGAAAGCGCAGCGCCATGAGCCCGACGATCAGCCCGCCGACGGCGGGGCGCAGGATCTGCGGCAGGGCCAGCCGGCGCATCGCCCGCTCGGTCCAGGTGACGCCCTGCATCATCAGGATGCCCAGGCCGGCGCAGGCCAGGCCGATCACGACGAAGATCGCGTAGTCGGCGGCGTGCAGGCCGGTGGTCCAAGTCACCGACAGGAACGGGCCCTCGTCCAGCAGCACCCGTTCCACCGCCGTGGCCGCCAGCGCCGCCGCCACCACCGGTGCCAGCGTCGCCGCGGTGTAGGCGCCCATGATCAGCTCGAAGGCATAGAAGGTGCCGGCCAGCGGCGCGTCGAAGGCTGCGGCGATGGCGGCCGCCGCGCCACAACCGACGATGGTGCGCAGATCGGCCCGGCGCAGCCGGAAGATCTGGCCGATGCGCGAGGCGAAGCCACCGCCGATCTGGGTATAGCCGGCCTCCATGCCGACCGAGGCGCCGACGCCGCTGGACATCAGCGTGGCGCCGGCGACGACGAAGCCGTCGCGCAGCGACATCCGGCCGCCATACAGGGCGTTGGCCTCGATCGGATCGACCGGCGGCCGGGGGCGCCAGCGGCTGATCGCCCACATCACCCCGCCGAAGGCCAGGCCGCCCAGCACCGGCACCAGCACGGTCAGCAGCGGGGCGGTGTCGATGCTGGCGCTGAGGCGCTGGCCGCTCGGCAGGCGGAACAGCAGCTCGTGCATGAGCTGCAGCGCCGAGCGCAGGGCGACGACGGCCAGGCCGACGATCACCCCGATCGCCACCGCCAGCAGCGGCAGCGCGACCTCGTTGGCGCGCACGGCGCTGCGCAGCCGGGTCCACAGATGCAGGCGCAGCAACTGCCGACGCAGGCCGCGCGGGGACGGGGAGGGGATCGCGTCTTCGGCCTGTGGCGTGGCCATGGTCGCCGCCGTGTCGGGAGGTCCCGTCCTTGTGGCCGAGGCGGGCAGGCGGCGCAAGGGATCCGGGCTCGACGAATGGTCGCAACTGGGTTTAAGGACGCGCGGTGGTGCGCAGAGGATGACACGATGGTTCTGATCGGCTGCTTCCTGCCCTTCATCCTGGCGCTGCTCGGCGCCGTGGCCGGCCATCTGCTTGGCAGCGGCAGCATCGGGCTGTGGGGCATGGGCATCGGCTTCGCCGCCGGGCTGGCCCTGGCGGCGGTGATCGGCGCAGTGGCGATGCGGTCGAAGCGCGACTGACTGGCCCGGCCGGTAGGAACTGAAATTTCCCAACACCTATTGAGGGAATCACCACGAACAACGGCGAGGTGCCGTCATGGGTATCGGAACCATCCTGCTGATCATCCTCATCGTCCTGTTGATCGGCGCCTTTCCGTCCTGGCCGTACAGCAGCGGCTGGGGCTATGGCCCGAGCGGGATTCTCGGCGTGATCGTCGTCGTCCTGCTGATCCTGGTCCTGATGGGACGGATATAGCTTAGCCGCGGCGGCCTCAGCTGCCGCGCGGCTTGGCCCGCGCGGTGGCCGGGGCCGCCAGCGGATCGTCCGGCCAAGGGTGGCGCGGGTAGCGGCCGCGCATGTCCTTGCGCACTTCGGCATAGCTGCCGGCCCAGAAGCCGGCAAGGTCGCGGGTCACCTGCAGCGGCCGCCCGGCCGGCGACAGCAGATGGATCGCCACCGGCACCCGACCTCCGCCGACGCGCGGTGTCTCGGCTTGGCCGAACATCTCCTGCAGCTTGACCGCCAGCACCGGCTGGGCCGGATCGGCATAGTCGATCGTGGCGCGCCGGCCGCTCGGGATCGGGATCGTCGCCGGCGCCAGGCCGTCCAGCGCGCGCTGCCGCTCCCAGCCCAGCGCCGTGGACAAAATCTGCGCCAGGTCCAGCCGGTCCAGATCGCTGCGCCGCCGCATCCCGCCGAGATGCGGCCCCAGCCACTCATCCAGCGTTTCGTTCAGGGCGGCATCCGACCAGTCGGGCCAGGCTTCGCCCTCCAGCGCCCGGGCGAAGCCGGTGCGCCGGCGCAGCGCCATCGCGCCCTCGCGCCAGGGCAGGGCATCGAGGCCGAGCCGTCGCACCCCCTCCAGCAGTGCCGCGGCGACGGCGGCGGGGTCCGGGTTCGGCAGCGCCGCATCGGCCAGCACCAGCGCGCCAAGCCGGCGCTGGCGGCGGGCGGCGACGGCCTGCTCCGAGGGATCCCAGGCGACGGTCTCGACCCAGGCGATGCGGTCGCCCAGCACCGCCTCCAGCGTCGTCTCGTCCAGCGGCGCGGCGGCGAGGATGCGGGCCTCGCGCCCGGCATCGTCGGTCTCGGCGACGGCCAGGTAGTCCGCGCCGGTCAGTGGATCGCTGTCCCGCAGCGCCGCGCCGCGGCCATTGGCGAGGAGAAAGCTGCCGCGCGCCCCCGGCCGGCGCTTGGCCACCCGGTCGGGATAGGCCAGGGCCAGCAGGCTGCCGGCATCCCCACCGCCGCCCTTGAGGTCGAAGCGCCGGGCGATGTCGCGCGCCGCCTCGCGCAGCCGGGCGACGGCCGGGTCGCCGCGATCGCGATGCAGGATCTCGATCGCGGCACGCAGGTCGGTCTCCGATGACGGCCGGCGCCCTTCCAGGATCGCCGCCAGCTCCGCCGCCGTGCTGCCGACGCCCTCGGCCTTGGCGCGCAGCACCATATGGGCTAAGCGCGGATGCAGCGGCAGCCTCGCCATCGCCTTGCCATGGGCCGTCGGCCGGCCATCGCCATCGATGGCCCCAAGGTCCGTCAGCAGCGCTCGCGCCTGGGCCAGCGTGGCAGCCGGCGGCGGGTCCAGCCAAGCGAGGTCCGCGCCACCCCACAAGGCCAGCTCCAGCGCCAGCGGCGCCAGGTCGGCGACCAGGATCTCGGGCGGATCGAACGGCGCCATGGCGCCCTCGCCGGCTTTGGCCCACAGGCGCCAGCACATACCGGGCTCGGTCCGGCCGGCGCGGCCGCGGCGCTGGTCGGCGGCGGCGCGGGCGATGGTCACCGTCTCCAGCCGGCTCATGCCGGTGCGCGGATCGAAGCGCGGCGCTCGGGCCAGGCCGCTGTCGATCACCACCCGCACGCCCTCGATGGTCAGGCTGGTCTCGGCGATGTTGGTGGCCAGCACCACCTTGCGCGTCCCGGCCGGCGCCGGGCGGATCGCCTGGTCCTGCGCCGCCGCCGGCAGGTCGCCATAGAGCGGCGCCACGATGACGCCGTCACCGAGGCCGGACAGCTTCGCCTGCACCCGCCGGATCTCTCGCGCGCCGGGCAGGAACACCAGCAGGCTGCCCGTCTCCTCCGCCAGCGCGTCACGCACCGCCCGGGCGACCGCGTCCTCGATCGCCTCGCCGGGGCGGGGCGGGCGGTGATGCGTCTCGACCGGATACGCCCGGCCCTCGGAGCTGACCACCGGCGCGTCGCCCAGCAGGCGCGCCACCGGCGCGCCATCCAGCGTCGCCGACATCACCAGCAGGCGCAGATCGTCGCGCAGCACTGCCGTCTCCAGCGCCAGGGCCAGGCCCAGATCGGCGTTCAGGCTGCGCTCGTGGAACTCGTCGAAGATCACGGCGCCGACGCCCTCCAGCGCCGGGTCGTCCTGCAGCATCCGGGTCAGGATGCCCTCGGTCACCACCTCGATCCGGGTGTTCGGGCCGACCTTGCGGTCCATGCGGATGCGGTAGCCGACGGTGTCGCCGGCCTTCTCGCCCAGCAGCGAGGCCATGTGGCCGGCGGCGGCGCGGGCCGCGATCCGCCGCGGCTCCAGCATGATGATCCTGCCGCCGTCCAGCCAGGGTTCGCCCAGCAGCGCCAGCGGCACCCGCGTGGTCTTGCCGGCGCCGGGCGGCGCCTGCAGCACGGCGCGGCCGTGCTCGGCCAAAGCGGCGCGCAGCGGCGGCAGGGCCGTGTCGATCGGGAGAGGGGGCAGGGTCACGGGCAAACGGCGGAGCAGGAGGTGGGTGACACTTCCTGCACCAGATGGGACCGGCGGTCCAAAGCCGAATTGACGCCGGTCAGTAGCCCAGCGTCACCATCGAGTAGATGTCGGTGCCCATCTCGATCGCCTCCAGCGCCGGGTTCCGGCGACCGCCGGAGATGGTGCCGCGCACCACGATCGGCCGGCCGGGGGCCAGGCGGCTGCGGTCGGGGTCCATGGCCAGGGCGAAGGCCGGGGAGAAGCGGATCACGGTCTTGTCCTTCAGGATCACCCCGTCGGGCCGGCCGGCACCGTCGGTCAGCACGAAGTCGATCAGGCCGCTCTTCTCCATCAGCATCGGCCGGGCCGGGACATAGACGGTGGTCGCGGCGGGGGCTGCGATCACCGTGACCGGCGCCGGCTGAACCACGCGCGGGGGAGCCGCGACGACCACGCGCGGCGCCACCACCGCCGGGGGCGGCGGCGGGGCCATGACCACCGGGGCCGGAACGGGGCGCGGCGGCGCATAGGTCACGGTGGGCGGCGGTGGTGAGACGCGGGCGGGCGCGGTCGCGATCACCTGCGGCGCGGTGTAGGCCGGCGCCGCCGCGGCGACGCGCACGGGCTCGGCCGCGATCACCGTCGGGCGTTCGGCCGTGGCCCCGGCTTCGGTCGGATAGGCCCAGGGCGTGGTGTCGGTGCAGGCGGCCAAGCCGGCGGCGACGGTGGYCGCGATTGCCATCCGGGAAACACTGTCTCTCATCTCCGGCGTCCTCGCTGCCCATTGCTGCCGGTCGGTTGCGATGCCGGCTTCGATTACTGAAGTATGACTCTATTTCTCATAAACAGTCGTGAAACATTCGGATATCGAAAACGGTCGCTGCCTCGAGAAGAAGGGGGCCATGCGCGGAACCGGCTTGCACCCCCCGGATGCGGCGGGTAGAGGACGCGATCCGCCGTTTGTCCGCCTTGTGTTTCCCTGCCCCTGGAGTCCGATCATGTCCGACAGCGTCGAGAGCGTCCGCGCCCCGCACGACGATGCCGACAACCCGCTGAAGACGCCGCGGCTGGAGAAATTGCGGGCGCTGCGGGCGAAGGGGATCGATCCCTACCCCTACCACTACGAGAAGACGGCCGACGCCGCCGGGCTGCAGGCGCGCTATGCCGATCTGCCGGCCGAGGCGGAGAAGCCGGAGGACGTGGTCCGCATCGCCGGCCGCATCCGGGCGTACCGCAACAGCGGCATGTTCATCGACCTGCACGACGTCAGCGGCAAGATCCAGGTGTTCTGCCACAAGGATTACGCCGACCCGGCGACGCTGGAGCTGGTCGGGCTGCTCGACATCGGCGACCTGATCGGCGTCGAGGGCTTCATCCGCCGGACCAAGCGCGGCGAGCTGACCATCAACGTCCGGCACGTCACCCTGCTGGCCAAGACGCTGCTGCCGCTGCCGGAGAAGTATCACGGCCTGACCGATGTCGAGGCCCGCTACCGCCAGCGTTATCTCGACCTGATCATGAGCGAGGAGAGCCGCGAGACCTTCCGCGCCCGCAGCCGGATCGTCGCCGATATCCGCCGGCTGATGCAGGACCGCGGCTTCCTCGAGGTCGAGACGCCGATGCTGCACCCCATCCTGGGCGGCGCCTCGGCCAAGCCGTTCGTGACCCATCACAACACGCTCGACATGGACCTGTACCTGCGCATCGCGCCGGAGCTGTACCTGAAGCGGCTGATCGTCGGCGGCGTGTCCGAGCGGGTGTTCGAGATCAACCGCAACTTCCGCAACGAGGGCATTTCGACCCGGCACAATCCGGAGTTCACGATGCTCGAGCTGTACCAGGCCTATGCCGACTACACCGACATGATGGCGCTGGCCGAGGACATCTTCGCCGCCGCGGCGAAGGCTGCGACCGGCGGCACCACGGTGACTTTCGGCGAGCATTCGATCGAGTTCGGTGGCCAGTACCGCCGCGCCCCGATGACCGAGCTGGTCAAGGAGGCGACCGGCGTCGACTTCCTGCAGATCGAGGGCGCCGAGGCCGCGCGGGACGCTGCTCGCGGCCTGCAGCTCAAGGTTTCCGGCCGCGAGAACTGGGGCCAGGTGGTGGAGCTGGTGTTCGGCGAGACGGTCGAGCACACGCTGATCCAGCCGACCCATGTCACCGACATGCCGAAGGAGATCTCGCCGCTGGCCAAGGCGCATCGCAGCGACCCGCGCCTGACCGAGCGGTTCGAGACCTATGCCAATGGCTGGGAGATCGCCAACGCCTTCTCCGAGCTCAGCGACCCGCAGGACCAGTATGAGCGCTTCGCCGCCCAGGTCGCGGCCCGCGACGCCGGCGACGACGAGGCCCAGATGATGGATCGCGACTACGTCACCGCGCTGGAATACGGCCTGCCGCCGTCCGGCGGCATGGGCGTCGGCATCGACCGGCTGGTGATGCTGGTCACCAACTCGGCCTCGATCCGCGACGTCATCCTGTTCCCGACCCTGCGGCCCAGGAAGTAGGGCGCGCACTCCTCCCGCCTTTGCGTTGCCTCTCCCGCCTGGCGGGTGAGGGCTGGCACCGGCCTCGACAAAGAGCCCTCACCCGGAGCCGCTTCGCGTCTCCGACCTCTCCCGCAAGCGGGAGAGGCAACGCCGCGTGCTCGAAAGCCTCATAAAGTGAACGATTGCCTTGCTTCCGCGGCGGCGCTTGACAGCGCGACGGCTCGGCGAGAGATTACGCCAAATTGTATGAGGATTGGACCGGCAGGGCCGACCCCAAGCAACCACAGAGCGTCGCAGTCGCGTTCACAGGGAGGAGCATATGGATTTCATCACATCGACGAGGCGTCGGGCTTGATCCACCGGCGGCAGGCTGTCCGGCGTTCCGCCAGGAGCGTGCGCGGAGGCTCGGCCGCCGATCGGCATCCCGCGGGATCGCCGGTGTCGAATTCACAGAAGGTTCGTGACCGCGGACAGGCCGGCTGGAACAGCCGGCGTCGCTGCGGCATCATGGGCAGCCATGCGGCAACAATGCGCCGGGATCGTGCCGCAACGGCCGGCCCGGGCGCAGAAGAGTTTAGCAGAGGGAGAAAACGGTGAAGCTGATCTCATCCATCACGGCACTGGCGCTGGGGCTGTCCGCCTTCGCGCTGTCCGCTCAGGCGGCCGAGAAGGGGCTCGTCGGCGTCTCGATGCCGACCAAGACCTCGGCGCGCTGGATCGCCGACGGCGACAACATGGTCAAGTCGCTGCAGGCCAAGGGCTACGACGCCGACCTGCAATATGCCGGCGACGACATCCCGACCCAGCTGTCGCAGATCGAGAATATGGTCACCAAGGGCGCCAAGGTGCTGGTGATCGCCGCGATCGACGGCACCACCCTGTCCTCGGTGCTGCAGCAGGCGCACGACGCCGGGATCAAGGTCATCGCCTATGACCGCCTGATCCGCGACACGCCGAATGTCGACTACTACACCACCTTCGACAACTTCCAGGTCGGTGTGCTGCAGGCCGGCTCGCTGGTCGACGCCCTCGGCCTGAAGAACGGCAAGGGCCCGTTCAACGTCGAGCTGTTCGGCGGCTCGCCGGACGACAACAACGCCTTCTTCTTCTACAACGGCGCGATGTCGGTGCTGCAGCCCTACATCGACAGCAAGAAGATCGCGGTGCCGAGCGGCCAGATGGGCATGGACAAGGTCGGCATCCTGCGCTGGGACGCCGCCACCGCCCAGGCCCGCATGGACAACCTGCTGTCGGCCTATTACGGCGACAAGAAGGTCGACGCGGTGCTGTCGCCCTATGACGGCCTGTCGATGGGCATCATCGCCTCGCTGAAGGCGGTCGGCTACGGCACGGGCGACCGGCCGCTGCCCTTCGTCTCCGGCCAGGACGCCGAGGTTCCGTCGGTCAAGTCGATCCTCGCCGGCGAGCAGTACTCGACCGTGTTCAAGGACACCCGCGACCTCGCCAAGGTCACCGTCGACATGATCGACGCCGTGATGGGCGGCAAGGAGCCGCAGGTGAACGACACCAAGACCTACAACAACGGGGTCAAGGTGGTGCCGTCCTACCTGCTGGTGCCGGTGCCGGTGACCAAGGCCGACGTCCAGAAGGTGCTGGTCGACAGCGGCTACTACAAAGCCGACCAGCTGAAGTAATCTGATGTGCCCGCAGGGCCCCGTGCCGTCCGGCGCGGGGCCCTGTCCTTGCGCCTGCCGCGGTTCGGCGGCAGGCTGGTGGCGCCCGAGGCGAGCGGAGCCCTGAGGTGGATACAGTTAACCCCACGGTCGATACGATCCTGGAGATGCGCGGGATCACCAAGACGTTCCCGGGCGTGAAGGCGCTCAGCGACGTCAACCTCGCGGTCAGGCGCGGCGAGATCCATGCCGTGGTCGGCGAGAACGGCGCCGGCAAGTCGACGTTGATGAAGGTCCTGTCCGGCGTCTACCCCCACGGCTCCTACGAGGGCGAGATCTGGTTCGAGGGGAAGGAGCGGCATTTCCGCTCGATCGCGGACAGCGAGCACGCCGGCATCATCATCATCCATCAGGAGCTGGCGCTGGTGCCGCTCCTGTCGATCGCCGAGAACCTGTTCCTCGGCAACGAGGTCGCCTCTCGCGGCGTCATCGACTGGAACGAGACGCTGGTCCGGGCCCGGGCGCTCCTGACCAAGGTCGGGTTGAAGGAGAACCYGGCGACGCTGGTCACCAATATCGGCGTCGGCAAGCAGCAGCTGGTCGAGATCGCCAAGGCCCTGTCGAAGGAGGTCAAGCTCCTGATCCTCGACGAGCCGACGGCCAGCCTGAACGAGAGCGACAGCAACGCGCTCCTGGATCTGCTGCTGGAGTTCAAGCGCCAGGGCATCTCCTCGATCCTGATCTCGCACAAGCTGAACGAGATCACCAAGGTCGCGGATTCGATCACCATCCTGCGCGACGGCTCGACCATCGAGACGCTCGATGCCCAGGGCGGGCTGGTCAACGAGGACCGCATCATCAAGGGCATGGTCGGGCGCGACCTGACCGACCGCTATCCCGAGCGCGAGCCGAAGCTGGGCGAGACCCTGCTCGCGGTGAAGGGCTGGAGCGTCTATCACCCGCTGCATTCCGACCGGCAGATGATCAAGGGCATCGACCTGCATGTCCGCGCCGGCGAGGTGGTGGGCATCGCCGGGCTGATGGGGGCGGGGCGGACCGAGTTCGCGATGAGCGTGTTCGGCCGGGCCTACGGCCAGAAGATCACCGGCACCGTCACCATGCGGGGCGAGCCGGCGGACCTCGGCACCGTGCCCAAGGCGATCGCCGCCGGCCTCGCCTATGTCACCGAGGACCGCAAGCAGCTGGGGCTGGTGCTGGGCGATTCGATCCAGCACAACATCCCGCTGGCCCATCTTCCCGGCGTCGCCCGCAGCGGCGTCATCGACGAGATGCGCGAGCTCGGTGTCGCCTTCGACTACCGGCGCAAGCTCAACATCCGCTCCTCCGGCGTGCAGCAGCGGACGGTCAACCTGTCCGGCGGCAACCAGCAGAAGGTGGTGCTGAGCAAGTGGCTGTTCGCGGAGCCCGAGGTGCTGATCCTCGACGAGCCGACCCGCGGCATCGATGTCGGCGCCAAATACGAGATCTACACGATCATCAACCAGCTGGTGGCGTCCGGGAAGGGCGTGATCATGATCTCGTCGGAAATGCCCGAGCTGCTGGGCATGTGCGACCGGATCTACGTCATGAACGAAGGCCGGATCTGCGCCGAGATGCCGGCCAAGGAAGCCTCTCAGGAAAACATCATGCGGGCCATCATGCGCTCGAGAGAACGGGTCTAAGGAAGCACGGCCATGACCACCGACACCACCGCCCTGCAGGAGCGCGTGAACACCCGGATCGGCGAGTTCCTGAAGAACAACATTCGCGAATACGCGATGCTGCTCTCGCTGGTCGCGATCATGATCTTCTTTCAGGTCGCGACCGACGGCCGGCTGTTCACGCCGCTGAACCTCAGCAACCTGATCCAGCAGAACGCCTATGTCATCGTGCTGGCCTTCGGCATGCTGCTGGTCATCGTCAGCGGCCATATCGACCTGTCGGTCGGCTCGGTCGCGGGATTCGTCGGCGCGGTCGGCGGCGCGCTGATGGTGTGGCAGGGCATCAACCCCTGGCTCTCGGCCATCGCCTGCCTGGCGCTGGGCGCGGTGATCGGGGCCGCCCAGGGCTATTTCATCGCCTACCGCAAGATCCCGTCCTTCATCGTCACCCTGGCGGGAATGCTGGCCTTCCGCGGCCTCTGCATCATGGTGCTGAACGGCGAGCGCGCCGGCCCGGTGCCGGTCGAATTCCAGAAGATGTCCTCGGGCTTCATCTTCGAGCCGTTCGGCTCGCTGCCGGAGCTGTTCACCGGCAACGGCAAGGTCTGGATCACCACGCTGCTGATCAGCCTGGCCGTGCCGCTGATCCTGGTGTGGTTCAACGTCAAGAAKCGGCGCAACGAGATCCAGCACGGGGTCGAGCAGGAGCCGCTGCTGTTCTTCATCATCAAGAACGTGGCGACGCTGGTGGCGCTGGCCGGGCTCGGCTACCTGCTGGCCACCTATAACGGCCTGCCCAACATCCTGATCCTGATGGGTGTGCTGGTGGTGCTCTACGCCTTCGTCACCACCCGCACCACGCTCGGCCGCCGCATCTACGCGGTCGGCGGCAACGAGAAGGCGGCCAAGCTGTCCGGCATCAACACCGAGAAGCTGGTGTTCCTGACCTTCGTCAACATGGGCGTGCTGGCGGCGTTGGCCGGGCTGATCACCACGGCGCGCCTGACCTCGGCGACGCCGCAGGCCGGCAACCAGTACGAGCTCGACGCCATCGCCGCCTGCTTCATCGGCGGCGCCTCGGCCTCGGGCGGCGTCGGCAAGATCACCGGCGTGGTGATCGGTGCCTTCATCATGGGCGTGATGAACAACGGCATGTCGATCCTCGGCCTCGGCATCGACCTGCAGATGGTGATCAAGGGCCTGGTCCTGCTCGCCGCCGTGGCCTTCGACGTCTACAACAAGAACAAGGTCGGCTGAGGCTGAAATCGTAGGTTGGGTTCGCGTTCGCGAACCCAACATCGCGCAGCCGGAGCGTTGCAGTGTTGGGTTCGCCGAGGCGAACCCAACCTACAGGCGCAAGCTACCCCCACYACGCATGGAAATGGTGCAGCGGCCCGTGGCCGCCGCCGACGGACAGGCGGTCGGCCGCTTCCAGCGCCCCGGTCAGATAGGTCTTCGCCTCGCGCACCGCCGTCTCCAGGTCGGGCCGCTGCGGCAGCAGCGCCGCGATCGCCGCGGACAGGGTGCAGCCGGTGCCGTGGGTGTTGCGGGTGGCGATTCGTGGTGCCGCCAGGGTCAAAGATCCGGCCGCGCTGAGCAGCAGATCCGGGCTCTCCGCCTCCGCCAGATGGCCGCCCTTCAGCAGCACCGCCCGGGGGCCGAGCGCCAGCAGTGCCGCGGCGATCTCCGGCATCTCCTCCCGGCGCCGCGCCGGCGCGCGGCCCAGCAGGTCGGCGGCCTCCGGCAGGTTCGGGGTGACCACGGTGGCCAGCGGCAGCAGCTCCTCGCGCAGCGCCGCCACGGCGTCGCGGTCGAGCAGCCGGTCGCCGCTCTTCGCCACCATCACCGGATCGACCACCACCCGGGTCAGCCCATGCCGGCGCAGCGCGTCGGCCACTGTGCGCACGATCTCGCCGGTCGCCAGCATGCCGATCTTGACCGCGTCGATCCGGACATCGGCCAGCAGGCAGTCGATCTGCTTGGCGACGAAGGCCGCCGGCACCAGCTCCACCGCCTGCACCCCGCGGGTGTTCTGGGCGACCAGGGCCGTGATCACCGCGCAGCCATAGGCGCCGAGGGCGCCGAAGGTCTTCAGGTCGGCCTGGATGCCGGCGCCGCCCGACGGATCGGTGCCGGCGATGGTGAGCACGTTCGGAATCATCGCGCCCGTCCTTCCGCCACCGCCGCGGCGATGGCCCGGGCCGCCGCCTCGGGGTCGGGCGCGGCGCAGATCGCCGAGACAACGGCGACGCCGTCGGCCCCGGCCGCGATCACCTCGGCGGTGCGGGCCGCGTCGATGCCGCCGATGCCGACCACGGGCAGCGGCACCAGCCGGCGCAGCGCCCGGAACCCGTCGACCCCGATCGCCGGCCGGGCCTCGGTCTTGGTCGTGGTGGCGAAGACCGGGCCGATGCCGGCATAGTCGGCGATTTCGGTGTCGACCGCCCGCGCCTCGGCCGCGTCATGCACGGTGACGCCGACGATGCGGCCGGGGCCCAGCAGGCGCCGCGCCGTCGCCGCCGGCATGTCGCGGTCGCCGAGATGGACGCCGTCCGCGCCGACCGCCAGCGCGACATCGACCCGGTCGTTGATCACCAGCTTCACGCCGTGCGGCGCCAGCACCGCCTGCAGCGCCTCGGCCGCGGCGATCAGCGCCCGGGTGGTGGCGTCGGGGTCGCGCAACTGCACGATGCTGACGCCGCCTTGTGCCGCCGCGGCGGCCACGGCAGCGACGCCGCGCGGCCCGCTCAGTCGCGTGTCGGTGACCAGATAGACCGACAGGTCGAAGCGCCGCCCCGGTTCCGGTGCCGCAACAGCCATTCCGCTCCTCCTCCGGCGAAGGGCGGTCGGCGATCGATCCTGAGGATCCGGGGCCCATGCGGGCATCGCGTGACGGCTCCCTTCGCTGGCATGACCCAGATCAGGTTCGACGGGTATGATCTCAGCCCGTTTCCAGGCACCCCGTGTCACTTCCTGGCCCAGGCTCGCAAGCCGGGACGGCCGGTGTCAAGCGCACCGGCCGGGCGCTATGCTCAGATGCCGGATGCCGTCACGACTTTTCAGCCAAGCTGCTTGGCTGCATGCGGGACAGCGCAAGGGCTGATTCTGTACAGAGAAGGGGCGTCTGGTCGGTCCAACCGACCTATCGAATTCCGATCGACGTGAATGTGGGCGCAGCATCGCCTCGGGCGAGCTGTCTCTCGAATGGCCGGCCTCTATCCGGTGGGAGTTGAAGTAAAATTCGATCCAACGATACCTCTCGAACCCAAGGAATCAAAAAGCGAATCAGATCAGGAGCTTAGCAAGCCATTGATTCTTTGAGGAGATTCTAATATTATATTTATGGCGAGTGACCCGGGTTGCCCTTGTCGTCGTATGGCGACAGCTGGCCGGATGCCTAACTCGAGGAGTGGGCTCGAACACTACCAGTGAAAGAGGGTCCGGGGGCTCGCCGCTATTTGTCGTAGAATGACAGGATCTCTCGCTGGTCGCACGGAAGGCGGGATGGGATCCAGGTCGGCATCACCTTTACGCCGAAGCCATACATTCTTTTGTGTTTGGGATGCCGAGCGACCCGCGGTTCTAACAATTTGGCATAATCCGGCCGTACAATTCCTTGTGAGGTCCGCTCTATGGCCTGGAAGAAGGCGCTGGCGACAACATCGGCTAGCTGAAGGCCGGGGCGCTCCTGATTTGGGTGTTGAAATACGTTTTCTTTATCAAATACCATCCAGTCCAGGTCATAGTCCTTGATAAAGAGCATATTCAATCGACTCTGATCAGAGAGATATTGAAAATACTCTGTGATGCTCTGAAGATTGACGCCACCTCGATCGGAAAATTCGACCCTCATGCTTCGTGGCTCGCCATAATCATGGAGTGTCCGAGAGCCACAAAATACAGAAACTCTTTCCAGCAATAATCTAGACATCCAACAATAGAACCAAGCTGTCTTGTTCTTCTGAGACTCACGCGCTCTCACGTTTACATAATTTTTCATATTTTTCTTATGAGATAAGACAGAAAATATCCGAATTGGCAAGTCTGATAGATAGGTGCACGTAAGTATTTTCTTGTCGTGCCGCAACTTTCGAAAATGGATATGAGTCATCTGATGCTGATCAAATTTTGAAATAAGGTCCTTCATCCATGCGTGGACCAGTTGTGCATTTGATTCTCTTACGACCACTGCTGACATAACGAGCCATTCGGACACACCGTTTGGGTCCTCGCTTCGGAGTGGCCGGTTGAGGCCATCGTCGCCAGCTTCATCCACATAGACAACATAACCGGTGCGGGGCATCAGTATATCCAGAATAAATCCTATTCCGAGAATGCCATATACTTGGAGAATAGCATAGGCAAATAGAGCGCGGCAGTCCACGCCCGCAGTCGGCAGGATCACCATTACGATGCCGGCTCGGCTCGCCCGTTTGAAGTGGGCAGTGTGGTTCAGATCCTGGGTGCGGCGGCGTTCATGCCGCCTCCTTGCTCATTCGACCGTCCACCGTGACCAGCACGCCGTCGCCGGTGCGGCGGGTGACCGCGATCCGCGGGCCCAGGAAGGCCTCGATGACCGCGATGTTGGTCAGGGTGTGCGGCGTCGGCTCGACCGTCAGGAACCGGCCGCCTGCGCCCAGCGCCATCGGCAGCAGCAGCTGGTCCGCCAGATGCGGGCCGACCGGGGCGTGGCTGGCGAGATACAGCCGCACCGCCTTCGCCGTCGCGGCGGCGATCGCCTCCGCCGGCACGCCGGGCTGACCATGGCCGGTAAAGACCTCGGTCACGTGCTCATGCGCCACCGTCACGGTCAGGCAGTTGCCCGGTCCGCCCGCAGCCACGGCGCGGCCGGGGACGACCGACTCCTCCGGCCAGCACAGGGTCTTGGCGACGGCTGCGATCTCCCGCGTCGCGACATGCAGCGGCAGATGGGTGACCACCGCCTCCACCCGGCGCGACAGCAGGGCGCCGCGCCGGTCCAGCATCAGCGGTGCCGGCCGGCCGCGCGGCATGACCTCGACCTCGATGACGCCGCCGCCCGCCGGATAGAAGCCGTGCCGGTGCAGCGCCGCCCGGGCGTGGAAGCCCATGCGGTGCAGCAGCGGCAGGAAGGCGCGCGCGGCGAAGTCGAAGCTGGGCGCAGCCATGGCGTGGGTGCCGCCCTGCAGCCGCAGCCGCGACGGGGCATCCGACAGTGCCAGCGGCAGCAGCACGGTCTGCAGCACCAGGAGCGTCGACCCGGCCGAGCCGATGGCGAACTCATAATCGCCGGGGATGACCGGCCCCGGCGCGAAGCCGAGCGCGGTCGAGCCCAGCTCGGCCCCCGTCACCGCGGCCCGGCTGATCGCGGCGGCCGCCTTCACGGCGGTCAGGCGCTGGCGCAGCAGGCCCGGCTTGGTCCGGCCCGCGCGGATCCGCTCGATCCGGCACGGGGTTCCGGTGGCCAGGGACAGGGTCAGGGCCGAGCGCAGGATCTGCCCCCCGCCCTCGCCCTGGGATCCGTCGATCGTGATCATGGTCGGTTCTTTCGTTTCTTGTTGAGACCACGAGCAAAGGCGGGCAGCGCGGTCCGGCTGCCCGGACCGCGCTGCCCGTGGCGTCTCTACCCCTTCACGCAGACGATCTGGCGCAGCGTGTGCACGACCTCGACCAGATCCGACTGGGCGGCCATCACGGCGTCGATGTCCTTGTAGGCCTTGGGCGTCTCGTCGATGACGCCCTCGTCCTTGCGGCACTCGATCCCCGCGGTGGCGGCGGCATGGTCGGCGACCGTGAACCGCCGCTTGGCCTCGGTCCGCGACATCACCCGCCCGGCCCCGTGGGAACAGGAGCAGAAGCTGTCGGGGTTGCCCTTGCCGCGGACGATGAAGGACCGCGCCCCCATCGATCCCGGGATGATGCCCAGATCGCCCTCGCGGGCGCGCACGGCGCCCTTGCGGGTGACCCAGACGTTTTCGCCGAAGTGATGCTCCCGCTCCACGTAGTTGTGGTGGCAGTTGATCGCCTCGTCGGTGACGCCGAAATCGGTGAAGGCGGCGGCCATCGCCGCCAGCGCCTGCTTCAGCATCACGTCCCGGTTGGCGCGGGCGTAGTCCTGCGCCCAGCCGACCGCGTCCATGTAGTCGACGAACATCTCCGAGCCCTCGGCCAGATAGGCCAGGTCCCGGTCCGGCAGGTGGATGAACAGCCGCTCCATCTCCCGGCGCGCCGCGGCGATGAAGAAGCTGCCGATGCGGTTGCCGACCCCGCGCGAGCCGGAATGCAGCATCACCCAGACGCGGTCGTCCTGGTCCAGGCAGACCTCGATGAAGTGGTTGCCGCCGCCCAGCGTGCCGATCTGCCGCGCCGGCGAGTTCCGGGTGGAGATCGCCGGGTACTTCTGCTGCAGCAGGTCGTAGCGCTGCTTGAAGCCCGAATACCAGGCGTTCTCCGAAGCGCGCGGCACCTTTTGCCCATGATCGGCCATCCCGACCGGGATCACCGCCTCGAGCGCCGAGCGCAGCCCGGACAGGCTGTCCGGCAGCTGGTGGCTGGTCAGGGTCGTGCGCACGGCGCACATGCCGCAGCCGATGTCGACGCCGACCGCCGCCGGGATGATCGCGCCACGGGTCGGGATCACCGACCCGATGGTCGCGCCCTTGCCGTAATGCACGTCCGGCATCGCCGCGACATGCTTGTGGATGAACGGCAGCGTCGCCGTGTTCAGCAACTGCTGGCGCGAGCCGTCATCGACCGGCACGCCGCGGGTCCACATCTTGACCGGCTTGGCGCGCGTGTCGCGCGCCGGGGCGAAGCTTTCGGTCAGAAGGTCGTAGGTCCGGTCCATGATGGTGATCCTCGAGTCCAGAAGGGCGCATGGCGACAAGGGTGATGAAACTTTGCCCGACCGGACCGAGGCCCGGCCGGGCACCTGCTCTACCGCTGAGCTACGGAGCATTCCCGTGAGGGCGATGCCCCGGCGGGAGTCGAACCCGCGACCTGGGGAGGGACAATCCATGGAGTTCCATCGGCATTCGCCATGCGTTCGGGTGCAGCGACAAGGAGTGGCGGGATCTTTCCGCACCACGGCGAACCGCGGTGCGGGCGAGGACTCGAACCTCACGGCTTGCGCCGCTGCCTGATGGAATCCCGGCCGGCATTCGCTGCGATCTGTGGTCCTTTCAAAGGGTTGCGTTGGTACGGCGACAAGGGTTCGCGAGAGTGTTCGTGAGCTACCGGACCTCGCGGCCCGGGCGGATTCGAACCGCCACCTCCTGCCTTGCGGCAGGTGCTCTGACCAATGGACTCCCGCAGGCATTCGCCGCGCGAGGCAGGCGTGACGACCAGGGATGGCGAAACCATTGCTCGGCCGCTGAGCGACGGGCCGGTGATGGAAACCGGACCCGGCGGGAGTCGAACCCGCCTGCATGGAGTTCCGCCGGCATTCGTCACGAAACACGATCGGCCGGGGGGACGAGGGTTGCCGGGACGACCGCCGCCGAAGCGGCGCCTGCGTGTGACGGCAGGTTTTCAACGTAGTCCCGACGGCATTCCCCCCGGCCTCCGGCCGTTCCCCACCGACCGGCCGCCGGCCTGGCGACGAAGATCGGGAGAGAGACCCGCACCGCAGAAGCGGACGCGCCGGAGGGCGCGCCTTTGGTCGGTGCGACTGTACTCTCCACGGCATTCGCCGGGCCGGCCGCCGGCCGGATCGATCCTGCGGCCATGGCGACGAGGTGGTGCGGGAGGCGAGCTTCCGACACGGGGGTCGGAGGCGTGTTTCCGGCACGCCGCGCTCAGGGTGGATGTACTCCCGCACGGCATTCGCCATGGGTCCAACCGGGAGGACGAGGGGTGGCCGGGACAACGCCGTCGAAGCGGCTCCCCGCGTGCAGCCGGTTGCCCGGCTCACCTTCGAGGTCATGATGGAGTCCCAGCCGCATTCCTCCCGGCCGGGACCGGGCGCCCGGTTTCCCGGACGCCCGGCCCCGATCCGTCACAGCACGATCCGCTCGATCTCGTCGATCCAGCGGTCCGCGCCTGTCCCGTCCGCGGCGAAGGCGGCGATCGCGTCGAACACCGCGTCGGAGAAGCCCCCGACGTTGAGGATGTCCGCCCGCTCCTGCGCCTGCGTCGTGGCGTAGGGCTGGATGTCGATGCAGACCAGCTTGGCCTCCGGATTCCTCTCCTTCAGCTTCGCCCAGGCCTGCATCAGCCCGGTGCCCTGGTGCGGGTGCTTCGCCGCATCGACCCAGGACTGGTTGTCCGAGACGAAGACGACGAGGTCGACCGCAGCAGCCTCCGCCACCAGCCGCTCGACCGGGGCCGAGCAGTTGGTGCCGCCACCACCGATGGCGGCCAGCTTCCGCGCGTTGGTCATCACCGCATCGCGCGGGTTGAGGTCGATCTCGACCACATCCCGCTCGAACGGCATGACCCGGGCCGACCGGTTGGCCCGCAGCACCGCCGCCGCCACCAGCGCGGCGACGTCGATGCAGCGCACCGCCGTCGTCCCGCCGGCCCGGTACCCGGTGACCGGGGAGCTCATCGACCCCGACACGTCGGGGCAGACGACCACCCGGCCGGCCAGCGTCGGGACGTTGCCGACCGCGACTTCCATCGCGTCCTGCAGCGCCTCGCGGACGACCGTGGGCACCCCCTTGCCGGCCATGGCGTAAGCCGCCATCAGCTGGTACGGGAACACCCGGGCCCGCCGGATCGCCTCCGGGTCGCGCAGCCGCGCCGCCACCCGCTCGGCGAACCCGTCCACCTCGAACACGCCGTGGCGCGCGAAGGTGTTCAGGTTCATCCGCAGCATGTGCCAGCCGGCCTTCTCCCCGATCGCCGCCCAGTGCTCCCGCGTCAGCGGCAGCGCCGTCAGCATCTGGAAGGGCACGTCCGGCACCGGTGCCGACGGGTCGTGCTTGAAGGCCTCGAAGGCCCGCACCACCTCCGGCAGCGCCGCGGCGTCGTAGGGCCGGCCGATCAGCCAGCCATACAGCGCCTGGCGCGACGGGTTCGCCGGCTTCGGGTGCACCATCCTGACCACATCGGCCAGCGAGGGGTCCTGCCCCACCGCGGCCCGCATGATCTCGATGTCCGAAGCCTGCTCCAGCCACTCCTGCACCAGCCGCTTCGGCCGGGTGCCGAGCGACTTCCGCCCGACGGCGCCCGACCGCATGATCTGCACGAAGCTGCGCAGCATCCGGCCGTTGTCGACGACGCGCCGGAAGGCCGGCGTGACGTCGGGCGATTGCAGGGTGGACAGCAGGGCGACCAGCAGCGCCGGCATGTCCTTCATGTGCCCCCGCTCCCGGGCATGGACCGCGGTGCGGGCGATGAATCCGGGCTCGACCTCGCGGGCGAGGGCGAGCACCTGGTCCAGCTGCTCCCGCGCATCGGCGTAGAACGTCCGGTGGAGCGTCCCGGTCGCCGCCAGCTGCGCCAGCGCGTGGCGCGGCGTCAGGGCGTAGGCCTGGGCTCCTTCGTGGTTCACGGCATCGCTGCGCGGAAGCAGCCTTCCCATCAGCGAAGCAAACACGGACTTGTTTGCCATGATCGTCATCCTTCGGTTGCGTCCCTCCATAAGCGAAGCGCGTGCCAACTCCGGGTGGCCGATCGGCCGATTTCACCTAACTGATTGAGAATGAAGGAATAAAAAATTTTCGGACCGCGATTTACACGTCTCTGATCATCACCCATGATGAGGAAATCCGATCCTGTAGGATCGATCTTTATCTTATAGGATAGATCATGCCGAAGCGTCGGGTCGTCATCGGCTTCATCGGCACCACCATGGATGCCGGCAAGCTGGACAGCCGGTGGGAGCGGTGGCGGCCGACCGTGGCGCTGTGCCAGCACGAGGACATGCTGGTCGACCGGCTGGAGCTGATCCACGACACCCACTCGGCCGCGCTGGCCAAGCGCGTCGCCGGCGACATCCAGGCGGTGTCGCCCGACACGGTGGTCCGCTTCAATCTGATGAATCTGCGCAACGCCTGGGACTTCCAGGAGGTGTTCGCGGCGATGCTGGACTTCGCCCGCGCCTATGATTTCGACACTGAGGACGAGGAGTACCTGGTCAACATCACCACCGGCACGCATGTCATCCAGATCTGCTGGTTCCTGCTGACCGAGGCGCATTACCTGCCGGCGCGACTCTTACAATTGACCCCGCCGAAGCGGTGGGAGGCGGGCCATCCCGGCGGCCACGACGTCATCGACCTGGACCTGTCGCGTTACGACCGCATCGCCACCCGCTTCGAGGCGGAGCGGGAGGAGGCGGCGTCGTTCCTGAAATCCGGCATCGCCACCCGCAACGCCGCCTTCAACCGCATGATCGACCAGATCGAGCAGGTGGCCATCCGGTCAAAGGCGCCCTTGCTGCTGATCGGGCCGACCGGCGCCGGCAAGTCGCAGCTGGCGCGGCGGATCTACGACCTGAAGAAGGCACGGCACCAGGTCGAGGGGCCGTTCGTCGAGGTCAACTGCGCCACGCTGCGCGGCGACGGCGCCATGTCGGCCCTGTTCGGCCATGTGAAAGGCGCCTTCACCGGGGCGCTGCAGGACCGCGCCGGGCTGCTGCGCTCGGCCGATGGCGGCATCCTGTTCCTCGACGAGATCGGCGAGCTGGGCCCCGACGAACAGGCGATGATCCTGCGCGCGGTGGAGGAGAAGCGGTTCCCGCCGGTCGGCGCCGACAAGGAGGTGGCGAGCGACTTCCAGCTGATCGCCGGCACCAACCGCGACCTCTCGGTCGACGTCGCCCGCGGCCGGTTCCGCGAGGACCTGCTGGCCCGGCTGAACCTGTGGACCTTCACTTTGCCGGGGCTGCGCGACCGGCGCGAGGACATCGCCCCGAACCTGGAGTTCGAGCTGCGTCGCCATGCCGAGCGGGAAGGGGTGCAGATCACCTTCAACCGCGAGGCGCGGGACCGCTACCTGGCCTTCGCCACCGCGCCCGAGGCGGTGTGGAGCGCGAATTTCCGCGACCTCGGCGCCTCGATCACGCGAATGGCCACCTTCGCCCCGTCCGGCCGGATCAACGAGGCGGTGGTGGAGGAGGAGATCGACCGGCTGCAGCGCACCTGGTCGCGCGGCGGCGAGGATTCGGGCGAGGCGCTGCTGGCCGGGCTCTTGGGGTCGGAGCGGCTGGCGCAGATCGACCTGTTCGATCGGGCCCAGCTGGCCGCGGTGGTCGGCGTGTGCCGGACCAGCAGCTCGCTCAGCGCCGCCGGCCGCACCCTGTTCGCCGCGTCGCGGGCTCAGAAGACCAGCGCCAACGACGCCGACCGCCTGCGGAAGTACCTGGCCCGCTTCGGCCTGGACTGGCAGTCGGTGACGGGCGGGGCTTAGGATAGCCTCCCTTCTCCCCTCCCGCTGGCGAGATCTTTTCACAACGTCCATCCCTCGCCGTCATTGCGAGGAGGCGAAGCCGACGAAGCAATCCATGCCTCCGCTCTTGCGGCCCTGGATTGCTTCGCTGCGCTCGCAATGACGTTTGGGGTAGGCCTTCGCCGCAATCCAAATCCGTCATCCGAGCCCCGCAGGGGCGTGGCGATCCAGGCTGCTGCCGGAAACCACGATCGCAGTAGTATTAGCGATCTTTCATGTTCATGCTACGTTCTATGAACAAGGCGCAGACCGATTCGGCCCCCGAGGCCTCGGCCGCTCCGCAGGAGGAGCGGGCGGCGGATCTGTGCGTGGTGGCGGAGCTGGTCGAGATTCAGATGTCGATCGCCCGGGCGACGCAGCAGGAGGTGCTGCAGGCGCCGCAGCCCGGCGTCGACTACTGCCAGCGGATCGCCACCGTCTCGCGTGCCGTGCGGCTGACCCTGCTGCTCAAGGACAAGCTGTCGCGTCAGGCCGCCGAGCGGCGCAAGGCCGCGGCGCAGCGCGAGGCGGCGCAGGAGGACTGGCACGCGCTGCGGGTCCGGCTGGCGATGATGGCGGCGGCCTATGAGGTGTCCAAGGACGGCGAGGAGGCCGACCGCCGCGCCGACGAGGTCTGCGAGCGGCTGGAACGGCCGGAGGTGGCGGAGCTGGTGGAAGCCAGCCGGGCCGAGGTCGCGGTGGCGGCCTTGTGCCGGCGCTGGGGCTATCCGGTGCAGGTGAAGCAGTGGCTGGAGATGGCCGACGAGGCCCTCGAGGAGCTGGGCTTCATTCCGCCGGAGGACGGCGAGGACGATGAGGATCCGCCCGAGCCCCGCTCGGCGCCTCCCGGCCGCCGCAAGCCGCCGGACACGGGATGACCGCGTAGGTTGGGTTCGCGCCTTCGCGAACCCAACATGTCGCCGCCGTCGCGGCCCCCGATCCTGTTGGGTTCGCTACCGCGAACCCAACCTACGACACCGGTTCCATTTCGCCTCTCCCGCTTGCGGGAGAGGTCGGAGGCGGGTCCGAACCGGATAGATCGTGGACAGAATGGACCGGGAAGATCGTTGACAGGTTTCCTGGACGGCAAAGGAGGGCTTTGCCGATGCCATTCCAGGAGATCAGTGCGGTGGAGGAGGCGGTTCGCTTCGTGACAGCCTATCTGGCGGGCGAGGAGACGATGTCGGAGCTGTGCCGAGGGTTCGGGATCAGCCGTCAGTGGGGCTACGAGCTGGTGCGGCGGTACCAGGCGGAGGGTTGGTCCGGGCTGGAGCCGCGGTCACGAGCGCCGCATCATCCGGGCCAGACGATGGCGGCGGAGTTGGCCGCTGCGATCGTGGCGCTGCGGGAGGCGCATCCGCGCTGGGGTCCGAAGAAGCTGAAGGCGCTGCTGGAGCGGCGAGAGCCGGAGACGGCCTGGCCGGCGGCCTCGTCGATCGGCGATCTGTTGCGCCGAGAGGGGCTGGTGCGGTCGCGCCGGCGGCGGCGCACGCCGTTGCCGCTGACCCAGCCGTTTGCGCCGGTGACCGGGCCGAACGATCTGTGGGGCATCGACTTCAAGGGCTGGTTCCGGACTGGCGACGGGGTGCGCTGCGACCCGCTGACCCTGAGCGATGCCGACAGCCGCTTCCTGCTGGTCTGCCAGTCGGTGGAGCCGACCATCGAGGGGGTCGATCCGGTGACCGATGCCGCCTTCCACGAATACGGCCTGCCGCTCGGCCTGCGGTCGGACAACGGCCCGCCCTTTGCCGGCAACGGCGCCGGCGGGCTGACCCGACTGGCGGTCAAGTGGATCAAGCTCGGCATCCGCCTGGAGCGGATCGACCCCGGCGCGCCCGAGCAGAACGGCCGTCATGAGCGGATGCACGGTACGCTCAAAGCCGACACCGCCAAGCCGCCGGCGGCAACTCCCGCCGCCCAGCAGGCGAACTTCGACCGCTTCCGGCTGGAGTACAACCACCTGCGGCCGCACGAGGCGCTCGGCCAGGAGACCCCGGCCAGCCACTACCACAAAAGCCCGCGGGGCTATCCCGCCCGGATCGAGGAGCCCGCCTATGATGCCGAGCATGCAGTCCGGCGGGTTCGTTCCAACGGCGAGATCAAGTGGGGCGGCACCCTGATCTTCGTCAGCGAGGCCTTGGTCGGCGAGCCGGTCGGCGTCGCCGAGACCGAGACCGGCGACTGGATCGTCCGCTTCGCCGACCTTCCGATCGGCCTCATCGGCCGTGGCACTCACAAGCTGCGCCCCATCGCGCCGGCCCGGCCGGGCCGGCGCGATCAGCGCTCTCAACGGCACCGGAAATCTGTCAACGATGTATCCGGTCCATAGTGTCAACGATCTCTCCGGTTGCACAGCGCTTGCGCCTCCGGGTGAGGGGGTTTGTCGAGGCCGGGACCCGCCCTCACCCGGTCTCTCTCCGCGAGCCCGGCCTCTCCCGTAAACGGGAGAGGCAAAGCGTTCTTCAATCGATGTCGTAAGAGACCGTTTGGAAATGCGCTGGTGTGAGTCGGCTGGTGGTGGTTTCGAGAACCGGCGCGCAGCGGACGTTATAGTCCGTGAGCACCGGAAGCGCAGAAACCGCCGCCAGACGGCCGCACCAGTAGCATTTACAAGCGGTCTCTCAGCCCGGGAACGTATAGGCGGTCTTCACCACGGTGTAGAACTCCGCGGCGTAGCGGCCCTGCTCGCGCGGGCCGTAGCTGGAGCCCTTCCGGCCGCCGAACGGCACGTGGTAGTCCACGCCCGCGGTCGGCAGGTTCACCATCACCATGCCGGCCTGGCTGGCCCGCTTGAAGTGGCTGGCATATTTGAGGCTCGAGGTGGCGATGCCGGCGGACAGGCCGAACTCGGTGTCGTTCGCCGTGGCCAGCGCCTGCTCGTAATCCTTGACCCGGATCACCGAGGCGACCGGCCCGAAGATCTCCTCGCGGTTGATCCGCATGTCGCTGGTGGTCTCGGTGAACAGCGCCGGGGACAGGTAGAAGCCCTCGGTCTCGCGGTTCAGCCGCTCGCCGCCGAAGGCCAGCTTGGCGCCTTCCTTGACGCCGATGTCGATGTAGGACAGGTCCTGGTCCAGCTGGCTCTGGTCCACCACCGGGCCCATCTCGGTGCCCTGCTTCAGCGCGTTGTCGACCTTCAGCGCCTTCAGCTTCTCGGTCATCGCCGCGACGAAGCGGTCATGGATGCCCTCGGTGACGATCAGGCGGGACGAGGCGGTGCAGCGCTGGCCGGTGGAGAAGAAGGCGCTGTTGGTGGCGGCCCCGACGGCGGTGTTCAGGTCCGCGTCGTCGAGGATGACCATCGGGTTCTTGCCGCCCATCTCGAGCTGCACCTTCTTGCCCAACTCGGCGCAGCGCAGGGCGATGCTGCGGCCGGTGCCGACCGAGCCGGTGAAGGTGATGGCGTCGATATCCTTGCTGGCGACGAAGGCCTCGCCGACCACCGAGCCGCGGCCCATCACCAGGTTGAACACGCCGGCCGGGACGCCCGAATCGACGATGATCTGGGACAGGGCCCAGGCGCTGCCCGGCACCAGGTCGGCCGGCTTGAACACGACGCAGTTGCCGTAGGCCAGGGCCGGCGCGATCTTCCATGCCGGGATCGCGATCGGGAAGTTCCAGGGCGTGATCAGGCCGATGACGCCGATCGGCTCACGCGTGATCTCGACATCGATGCCGGGGCGGACCGAGGCCAGCTTCTCGCCCTGGATGCGCAGCACCTCGCCGGCGAAGAACTTGAAGATCTGGCCGGCGCGGGCCGCCTCGCCGATGCCCTCGGGCAGGGTCTTGCCCTCCTCGCGCGACAGCAGCCGGCCCAGCTCCTCCTTCTTCGCCAGGATGGTGTTGCCGATCTTATCGAGCAGGTCGTGCCGCTCCTGCAGCGTGGTCATCGACCATTTCGGGAAGGCGGCGCGGGCAGCGGCGATCGCCTGCTCCGCCTGGGCGCGGTCGGCGCGGCTGTACTCGCCGACCACGTCCGACAGGTCCGACGGGTTCACGTTCTTCGCCGCATCCGGGCCTTCGACCCATGAGCCGGCGATGTAGTTGGCGTGGACGCTCATCTGGTTTCCTCTTCTCGACCTATTGTCGGATGAATGATGACGGAATAGGGCCCGCGGCCTTCCGATGCAACAGGGCTATGGCGTGTCTTCTTCCGCCGGACCATCGGAGAGGACAGTCGGCATTTCGGCCTCCGGCGCATCGAGTTCAAGGATCGGCGCCGCCTTGTCCATCGGCAGCTCCTCCACCTCGCGCAGCTTGCGGTGGATGGCGCGGCTGCGGATGCCGATCTGGTGGATCACGTTCTGGCCCTCCTGCAGCTTCTTCTCGACCTTGGTCATCAGCTCGCCATAGGTGCGGAACTCGGTCTTCACCGCGCCCAGCACCTGCCAGATCTCGGCCGATTTCTCCCGGATCGCCAGGGTGCGGAAGCCCATGCGCAGGCTGGACAGGAAGGCGCCCAGCGTGGTCGGGCCCAGGATGGTGACCCGGTGCTGCTCGCGGATCGATTCGCGCAGGCCGGGGCGGCGCAGGATCTCGGCGAACAGCCCCTCGGTCGGCACGAACAGCACGGCGAAATCGGTCGTAGTCGGCGGGCAGATGTACTTCGTGGCGATCTTCTTCGCCTCGTCCCGGATCCGCCGCTCCAGCTGCCGGCCGGCGGCCTCGACCGCCAGGGCGTCGCCGGCCTCGGCCGCCAGGATCAGCCGTTCATAATCCTCCTGCGGGAACTTGCTGTCGACCGGCAGCAGCACGCCCTCGGGCAGGCGGATGGCGAACTCCACCGTCTCGGCGCTGTCCGGCCGCGGCCGGGCGTTGCGCACCAGCTGGTCCTCGGTCAGCACCTGCGCCAGCA
This sequence comes from Inquilinus sp. YAF38, assembly GCF_052113205.1. Lineage (NCBI taxonomy): Bacteria > Pseudomonadati > Pseudomonadota > Alphaproteobacteria > Rhodospirillales > Rhodospirillaceae > Inquilinus > Inquilinus sp. YAF38. The sequence continues at coordinate 40,626 of NZ_JBFRCU010000037.1, forward strand.
GGGCGTCCAACTGCTCCTCGCCGAAGGTGCCGCGGGTCTTCACCCCGGACAGCATCTTCTTCAGGTCGCCGACGCCGCCGGCCAGCACCTGCATCTCGCCCAGGCCCTGATGCACCCGCTCCAGCCGTTCGCTGACGGTCTGGAACTGGGTCTGCAGCCGCGCCTCCAAGGTCGCCTGCAGCTTCTCGTCGACCGTGGCGCGCATCTGCTCCAGCTTCGCCTCGTTCTCCTTGCGCAGCGACTGCAGGTTCAAATCCATGGTCTCGCGCAGCCGGTTCTGGCTCTGGGCCATCGATTCGGACAGCGTTTGAAGGCGGGTGGCGACGGTGTCGAGCCGGGTCTGCTGGGTCTCGCCGATCGCCTTCATGGCGCCGACCAGGGTCTCGCCGGTGTGGCGCAGCGATGACGCGATCTCCTGCCGCTGCCGGCTGTCCCGCGCCTCGGCCGAGGCCTCGCTGCGCCGCTCCGCCGTCTGCAGTTCCTGCTCCACCCGCGCCAGGTCGGCGCGCAGCCCATCGATCGCGCCGCTCAAGGGCGCGAGATCCAGCTTCGGCCGGCGGAACAGGGCCACGAGCAAGGTCAGCAGCACCACCGCCAGGATGGCCAGGCCGAGGATGCGGAGATCGATCTGGGCGAGCAGCGAGGCGACGCTCATGGACTCATCCGGTTGCGGGACGGGCACAACACTCCGGAAGGGGTCACCCGCGCAAGACGCTTCGGCCGGCGAAGATGGCGCGGTCGCCCAACGCCTCCTCGATCCTCAGGGCCGCGTTCCATTTCGCCATCCGCTCCGACCGGGCGAAGGACCCGACCTTCAACTGGCCGACGCCCCAGCCGACCGCGAGGTCGACGATGGTGGTGTCCTCGCTCTCACCCGACCGGGCGGAGACGATGCCGCCCAGGCCGGCCGCCCGTGCCGCGTCCCACGCCGCCTTGGTCTCGGTCAGCGTGCCGCGCTGGTTCGGCTTGATCAGCACGGTGGTGCAGGCCTTGGCAATCGCGGCGTCGCGCACCCGCGCCGCATCGGTGACCAGGAAGTCGTCGCCGACCACCTGCACCCGGTCGCCGATCGCGGCGGTGATGGCGCGGAAGCCGGCGGCGTCGTCCTCCGCCACCGGGTCCTCGACCGACACGATCGGCCAGCGCCGGGTCCAGCCGGTGACCAGCTCGACCATCCCGCCGGTGTCGAGATCCTGCCCTTCGAAGCGGTAGCGGCCATCGCGGCCGAACTCCGAGGCCGCGATATCCAGCGCGATCGCCACCTCCTCTCCGGGCCGGCGGCCAGCGCGCTCGATGGCGCGGACCAGCATGTCCAGCGCTTCGGCCGCGTCGGCGAAGTCGGGCCAGAAGCCGCCCTCGTCGGCGACGCCATACAGCTTGCCGGCGTCGGCCATCAGCGACCCGGCGGCGCGGTAGACCTCGGCGGTCCAGTCCAGCGCCTCGGCGAAGCTGCCGGCGCCGGGGCAGACGACCATGAAGTCCTGCACGTCCAGCCGTCGCCCGGCATGGGCGCCGCCGCCGAAGATCTGGATCTCGGGCAGGGGCAGCAGGGTGGCGCCGTCGCCGCCGAGATGGCGCCACAGCGGCAGGCCGGCGGCGGCAGCGGCGGCGTAGGCTGCGGCCATCGATACGGCGATGGTGGCGTTGCCGCCCAGCCGGGCCTTGTCGGGCGTGTCGTCGACGTCGATCAGCACCCGGTCCAGCCCGGCCTGGTCGGCGGCGTCGAACCCCGCCAGCGCGCGGGCGATCTCGCCATTGACCGCGGCGACCGCACCCTGCACGTCATGGCCGCCGAAGGCGGCGCCGCCGTCGCGCTTATCTCGCGCCTCGCCGGAGCCGGTGGAGGCGCCGGCCGGGGCGATGGCGCGGCCCCAGGCGCCGCCCTCCAGCCGGATCTCGGCCTCGACCGTCGGCCGCCCGCGACTGTCCCAGACGCGCCGGCCGTGGATCCCGGCGATGGTGGTGCGGGTCATGCGCTCAGTTCCTTGGTCCAGGCGGTCCGAATCTCGGCCAATCGTGCCGGCGGGTCCAGCAGCAGCGTCCGGGCCACGCGGCGTACGCGGTCCTTCTGGGCCGCGTCGGTCAGGTACTCGGCCGGCGATTTGCCATCGACCCGGGCCAGAAACAGGCCAGGCAGCAGCCGGGCGGCGCGGGATTCGAAGGCGGCGGCCGGCTCCCAGTCCACCCCGGCAAGATAGGCGCTGGCCAGGGCATCGAAGCAGGCCAGGAACTCCGGCGCCGAGTCCGGCCGCCAAAGCCCCTTCAGCAGCAGGTGGTTCAGGCAGAAGGCCAGGTCGAAGGCCGGGTCGCCCCACCAGGCGCATTCGGCGTCCAGGAACACCGGCCCCTGCGGCCCGGCCAGGATGTTCTTCGGGCTGACATCGCCATGCACCAGCGCCCGCTTGGTGGTCCGCGTGGTCTCGACCAGGGCGTGCAGCGCCGCGGCGCAGTCCGGATGCGCCGCCGCGGTCGCCACCAGATAGGGTTCGAGGCGGATGTCATAGAAGATGGTGTCGGTCGGAAACTCGGCCGCCACGGCTGGATCCGCCGCCGTCGCGGCATGGATGGCAACCAAGCGCCGCCCGACCTCGGCGGCGAAGGTCGGATCGGCCCGGCCGTCCCGCAGTTCGGCCTTCCACACCGGATGGTCCTCCGGCGCCAAATAGGCCATGGCCAGCGCCCCGGCCGCCTCGTCCTGGCCGAGCAGCTTCGGTACCGCCGCCGGCACGATGCCGGCCGCGACCCGCATCCAGCGCGCCTCGTACAGGTTGCGCGCCACCGGCGCCCGCCAGTCCGCGGCCACCCGCAGCTTGGCCAGGGCCCGCTTGACGCAGATCGGGCCCGCGGCCAAGTCGACCCGGAAGATGTCGGAGGAGACGCCGCCGGTCAGCGCCGTGAAGCGCGGCGTCTCGTCCGGTCCGGCCAACCCCATCCGGCGCAGCGCCGCCAAGAGGTCGGCGTCGGTCATCGGCTCAATAGGTCGCGCGGCCGCCCGACAGGTCGAAGACGGAGCCGGTGGTGAAGCTGTTCTCGGCCGAGCACAGCCAGGCCACCATCGACGCCGCCTCCTCGACCTTCAGGAACCGGGCGCGGGGGATGCGCGACAGCATGTAGTCGATGTGCTCCTGGCTGATCTGCTCCAGGATCCGGGTCTTGGCGGTGGCCGGGGTGATGCAGTTGACCGCGATGTCGTGGCCCGCCAGCTCCTTGCCCAGCGACTTGGTCAGGGCGATGACGCCCGACTTGGCGGCGGAATAGGCGCTGGCATTGGGGTTGCCCTCCTTGCCGGCGATCGACGAGACGTTGACGATGCGGCCATAGTTGCGGGCGATCATGCCCGGCACCACCGCCCGGCAGCAGTAGTAGACGGCGTTCAGGTCCAGTTCGATCACCTGGCGCCAGGTGTCGATCGGGTAATCCCAGGTCTTCACCGACGGCCCGGCGATGCCGGCATTGTTGATCAGGATGTCGATCCGGCCCTGGGCCTCGACCGCCGCCGCGACCGCCGCGGCATCGGTGACGTCGATGGCCACGCCAGTAGCGCCGATCGCCTTGGCCGTCGCCTCGACCAGCGTCTGGTCGCGGTCCCACAGCACCACCTGGGCGCCCGAGGCGATGAAGCGCTCGGCGACCGCCCGGCCGATGCCCTGCGCCCCGCCGGTGACCACGGCCAGCTTGCCGTCGAGATCGATCCTGTTCATCCGCGTTTCCTCGTCGTCCGGCCCGCATTGGGGCGGGGTTTGTCTGTTCCCTCCATTGTCATCCTCGGGCTTGACCCGAGGATCCAGGGGCGGCCGGAGCGGCTCTTCGTGGCCCTGGATGCCCGGGTCAAGCCCGGGCATGACAGAAGAGGGAAGCGTTCCTGCGGCCCGATCCTACAGCGCCCGGACCGTCACCGTCTCCTCCGCCGCGCGCGCCAGCGGGTTGCGCAAGGGTCGGCCGAAAGCCTTGGCCTCGATCTCGAAGCGGTCGCCCGGCTCCGGCTTGATGCCGTCGGTGACGCTCAGCGTCGCCGTGCCGAAGAAGTGCAGATGCACGTCGCCCGGCCGGCGGAACAGCGCGTATTTGAAGTGGTGGTGCTCGAGATTGGCGATCCAGTGGCTCATATTGGCCTCGCCGCTCAGGAACGGCTTCTCCCAGATCGTCTTCCCGTCGCGGGTGATGCGGCTGGTGCCGCGCACATCCTCCGGCAGCGGCCCGACCAGCAGCTCCGGCCCGACCGAGCATTGGCGCAGCTTGGAATGCGCCAGCAGCAGATAGTTCTGCCGCTCGGTGATGTGGTCGGAGAACTCGTTGCCGATGGCGAAGCCGACGCGCCACGGCGTGCCGTCCGGCCCGATCAGGTAGCAGCCGGTGATCTCCGGCTCCTCGCCGCCGTCCAGCGCGAAGGACGGCATCGTCAAGGGCTGCTCGCCGGCGACGACGATCGAGCCGTCGCCCTTGTAGAACCACTCCGGCTGCACGCCCGCTTTGGCGCCCGTCTCGCCCCCGGCCGGCTTGCCGCCGGTCAGGCCGTCGCGGAACATCTTCATGCTGTCGGTCAGCTTCTCGGCCTCGCCGAGATTCTTGTGCATCTGGTCGCGGGCGTCGGCGCTGCCGAGATGGGTCAGGCCGGTGCCGGTGACGATGCAATGCGCCGGATCGGGATGGTCCAGCGGCGCCAGCAGCCGGCCCTCGGCGATCACCGCATCGTAGGAGTCGGTGCCGGCGCCGTCATCGGCCGCGGCCAGCTCGGCGATGGTCTTGCGCGACGCGATCGCCGCCTGGGCCAGGTCGTAGGTGGTGTCGAAGGCGGACAGCAGCTTCAGCGTGTCGCCGCCCGAGACGATGCCGACGCGCCGGTCGCCGGCCTTGGTGCGCAGTTGGATCAGGTTCATTTCCGCCTCACAGTCCCGACGCCCAGCCGGCGTCCACAACGAAAGTCTGGCCGGTGCACATGGCGCTGTCGTCCGCCGCCAGCCACAGGGTCATCTGCGCCAGATGCACGGGCAGCACCTGGTCGGGGATGCACTGCCCCTTGCGGCGCTCCTCATCCGCCTCCGGCGTCAGCCACAGGTCCTTCTGGCGCTGGGTGATGACCCAGCCCGGCATCACGGTGTTGACCCGGATGTGCTGCGGGCCCCAGTCGCGGGCCAGGCCGCGGGTCAGCCCCTCGACCCCGGCCTTGGCCGAAGTGTAGGCCGGCATGCCGCCCTGGCGCAGCCGCCAGGAGACCGAGCCGAAATTGATGATCGAGCCGCCGCCGGCGTCGCGCATCCCGGGCTGCACCGCCTGGGCGGCGAAGAACTGGTGGCGCAGGTTCACTGCCATGCGCTCGTCCCAATAGTCGGGCTCGACCGTCTCGGGCGCGTGGCGCTGGTCGTGCGCCGCGTTGTTGATCAGGATCCGGATCGGCCCGATCGCCTTCTGCGCCTCGGCCACCGCGGCGCGCAGGTCGGCGATGTCGCGCAGGTCGCAATGCCGGAACTGCGGCACCGCCAGCCCCTCGGCCTTCAGCCGGTCGACCAGCGCGGTCGAGGCCGCGTCATTGATGTCGACGAAGAACACCCGCGCCTGCTGGCGGCAGAGATGCTCGACGATGCTTTCGCCGATGCCGCTGCCGCCGCCGGTCACGAAGACCGGCTTGTCGCGCAGTGACGGATAGATCGCGTATTCGGTCATGATGTCTGCCTGGAGAGAAAGGGCCCGCTCCGGCCGGGACGGGCCCGGATCGTGTTCAGTGGCTGTCGCGCGGCACGGCATGGCCGCGGCTGCCGACCAGGAAGTCCAGGTCGGCGCCCTTGTCGGCCTGCATGACGTGCCGGACATACAGCTCCTGGTACCCGCCCTTCATCGTCGGCTCCGGCGGCGACCAGCGCTTGCGCCGTTCCGCCAGCTCCGCCTCGGCCACGTCGAGATGTAGCCGCCGGCCGGCGACGTCCAGCTCGATCATGTCGCCGTCCTGCACCAGGGCCAGCGGGCCGCCGGCCGCCGCCTCCGGTGCCGTGTGCAGCACTACCGTGCCGTAGGCGGTGCCGCTCATCCGGGCGTCGGAGATGCGGACCATGTCGCGCACGCCCTTCTTCAGCACCTTCTGCGGCAGCGCCATGTTGCCGACCTCGGCCATGCCCGGATAGCCCTTCGGGCCGCAGTTCTTCAGCACCATGATGCAGGTCTCGTCAATGTCGAGATCCGGGTCGTCGACGCGGGCCTTGTAGTGCTCGATGCTCTCGAACACCACGGCGCGGCCGCGGTGCTGCATCAGCTCCGGCGTGGCGGCGGAGGGCTTCAGCACGGCGCCGTCCGGCGCCAGGTTGCCCTTCAGCACCACGATGCCGCCCTGCTTCACCAGCGCGTTGTCCCAGGGGCGGATCACCTCCGGGTTCCAGTTGGCGGCGGCCTTGACGTTCTCCCACATCGACTTGCCGGTGACGGTCGGGGCGTCCTTGAACAGCATGCCGTTCTCGCCCAGCGCCCGGGTCACCGCCGGGATGCCGCCGGCGTAGTAGAGATCCTCCATCAGGAAGCGGCCGGACGGCATCAGGTCGACCAGGGTCGGCACGTCGCGGCCGAACTCGTCCCAGTCCTTCAGGGTGAAGTCGATTCCGACTCGGCCGGCCAGGGCCAGCAGGTGGATCACGGCGTTGGTCGACCCGCCGATGGCGCCGTTGACGCGCACCGCGTTCAGGAAGTTCTCGCGGGTCAGGATCTTCGAGATGCGCAGATCCTCATGCACCATCTCGACGATGCGCCGGCCGGTCATGTGGGCGATGACGTAGCGGCGGGCATCGACCGCCGGGATCGCGGCGCAGCCGGTCAGGCTGGTGCCCAGCGCCTCGGCCATCGAGTTCATGGTGCTGGCCGTGCCCATGGTCATGCAGTGCCCAGCGGAGCGCGACTGCGCCGCCTCGGCCTCCATGAACTGCTGCAGGCTCATCACCCCGGCCTTGACGTCGGCGTCGAACTGCCAGACCGCGGTGCCGGAGCCGATGGTGCGGTCCTGGTAGCGGCCGTTCAGCATCGGGCCACCGGAGACGACGATCGCCGGCACGTCGCAGCTGGCGGCGCCCATCAGCAGCGACGGCGTGGTCTTGTCGCAGCCGGTCATCAGCACGACGCCGTCGATCGGGTTGGCGCGGATCGCCTCCTCGACATCCATCGCCGCCAGGTTGCGGTACAGCATCGCCGTCGGCCGCAGGTTGGTCTCGCCGGTCGAGAACACCGGGAACTCCACCGGGAAGCCGCCCATTTCCCAGACGCCGCGCTTCACATGCTCCGCCAGCTTGCGGAAATGGGCGTTGCAGGGGGTCAGCTCGGAGAAGGTGTTGCAGATGCCGATCACCGGCCGGCCGTCGAAGACATGGTCCGGCAGGCCCTGGTTGCGCATCCAGCTGCGGTGCAGGAAGCCGTCCTTGTCATGGGTGCCGAACCAATGGGAGGAGCGGTAACGCTTCTTGTTGTTGTTGCTGCTGCCGGCGTCGTCAGCCATTGCGAGGAATCCTTGTTGGCTAGGCTGTGTTCAGGATTTCGGTTTGATCTGCGGAAGGGCGCGGCGCATGTCCTGCGCCGCGTCCTCCAGCAGGATCCGCATCGACTGGCGTGCCGTCTCCGGCTCACGCGCCAGGATGGCGTCCCGCACCGCGCGGTGGAGCGGCAGCGATACCTGCAGCGCCCCGGGCGCGTTGTTGGTGATGCGGAAGCTCGACGCCATCGCGGTCTCGATCAGGGCACCCAGCGGCTGCAGGAACTCGTTGTTCGAGGCTGCGAGGATCGACTGATGGAAGCGCAGGTCGGGCTCGACCGAGGCGTCGCCGTCCGGCGCCGCCTCCATATCGGCGAAGGCGCCGCTGATCGCCTTGCGCTGGTCCTCATCCGCGCGCTCCGCCGCCATCGCGGCCGCTGCCGGCTCGATGATCTGGCGGATCTCGAACAGGTCCTTGGCCAGCTGCTCCATCGGCTGGGTCGCGAACTGCCAGGCCAGCAGGTCCGGGTCCAGCATGTTCCATTCGCCGCGCGGCCGCACCCGCGTGCCGGTCTTAGGGCGGGATTCGACCAGCCCCTTGGCGGCGAGCACCTTGATCGCCTCGCGCAGCGCGGTGCGGCTGACCGAGAACTGGGTCGACAGGTCGGATTCGTTCGGCAGCACCGTGCCGGGCTGGATGTCGCCGCGGACGATGCGGGTGCCGATGTCGTAGGCGATCTGGCCGTGCAGCGAGCGGCGCGAGAAGGTCTTGCTGCCGCCCTGCGGCTGGTCGGCGATGCTGTCCGCCGGGCGCCGGCCGCGGCGCAGCACCGGGGTCCCGGCCATCGTCGCATCCGGATGGGCCGATGCAGCGGCCAGCGCGATCGGTCTTTCGCCGATGGGTCTCTCCGGGCCGGACATCTGCTCCCCTTTCCTGCTGCCGGTCAGACGCGGTCGAAGCCGTTCGGGCGCCGCAGCGTCCCGGCTCCACCGTATCCTGTCGGTCCGACGATCATATTCCGGTCGATACGCAGGTCGGGGCTGGGCCGGGCAGTCCTGCCACGGGCCATCCACATGCCGTCCACACGAACGACATTCTCTCCGCTCTTCTCGACCACGGCCTTTCCCCAGCGGTGCGATCTGGCTTGCCGACCGCACTCCTTGTTATTCATCATACAAATGGAGTATTGAGCCCTCGGCGGATCGGCGTCAAGCATTGCCGAACATTGCTGACAAGGGCAGCCGCACGGGAGGATGGAATGATGGTCGAGACGGTGCAACTACGCGTGGGCGACAGCGGGGTCGACATCGTCCCCGCGATCGGCGGTGGCATCGCCGCCTGGTGGACCAGCAGCGGAAACGCGCGGCGCGACTGGCTGCGCCCGGCCACCCCGGAAGCCCTGGCGGCGGGCAGCCCGCTCGGTCTCGCCAACTTCCCGCTCACCCCGTTCTCGAACCGGATCCGCGAGGGCCGCTTCCGCTTCCGGGGCCGAGAGGTGGTGCTGCCGCTGAACACGCCCGAGCGGCACCAGCTGCACGGCCATGGCTGGCAGCGGCCCTGGACGGTGCTGGAGCGGTCGGCGACGCGCTGCGTGCTGGTCGACGACTATGCCGCCGATGCCTGGCCGTTCCCGTACCGGGCGCGGCAGGAATTCGAGCTGACCCCGGCYGGCTTCGACCTCGTGCTCTCGCTCGAGAACACCGGTCGCGAGCCGATGCCGGCGGGGCTGGGCCAGCATTTCTACTTCCCGCGCACGCCCGAGACGACGGTGACCGCCGGGATCGAGCGGATGTGGCTCAACGATGCCGAGGTGATGCCGCTGGAGCTGGTCGAGCCGCCGCCGGAGAAGGATTTCCGGCGCGGCGTCCGGCCGGACGCGGTGCGGATGGACAACAACTTCACCGGCTGGGACCGCCGGGCGGTGATCGAGTGGCCGGAGCGTCGCGCCCGGCTGGTGATGGAAGCGAATGCGCCCTTTGATTTCATGGTCTGCTACTCGCCGGACGACCCCTATGTCTGCGTCGAGCCGGTGAGCAACACGACCGACGCCTTCAACCTCGCCGAGTCCGGCCGCACCGACACCGGCATGGCGGTGCTGCAGCCCGGCGAGGTGCTGCGCGGCGTGGTCCGCTTGCGGCCGGAGGTGGTGGCGTAACGCGGCTATCACCCTTCGTCATCGCGAGGAGCGAAGCGACGTGGCGATCCAGCGGCTCGATCTCTGGATGGCCACGCCCCTTCGGGGCTCGCCATGACGGTGAAGCAGGACGGGCTGGAGTGGTTAGTCGATTCCACCGAGAATCAGTGTGTAGTTACCGCCGATAACCGAATTCCGGCAGGCTAATTATCTTTCTGTCCTCTTCCGATCCACCGGCGACTCGAAGGTCGCGGAGCCTCGGCGCGCACCTTCCGGAACGCCCGAACACAAGGCTTTCTGCGGCTTTCCGGCGGGTGTAGAGACGCTCCATCCGAACCGCCCTGGTGCCGCCGGCCCCGGGGCGTTCGTCTGAAGGAGACGGCGTCATGACCAAGGTTCTGCTGCTCGGCGGGGGCAAGATCGGCACCTGCATCACCGCCCTGCTGACCGCCACCGGGGATTACGACCTCACCGTCGGCGACCAGGACCAGGGCATGCTCGACCGGCTGGAGGGCAGCGTCGCCAAGCGCCAGCTGCGCTTCGACGACCCGCAGGCGCTGCGCGACGCGGTGTCCGGCCACGATGTGGTGATCTCGGCCGCGCCGTTCCACCTGACGCCGCTGATCGCCGAGGCGGCGAAGGACCGCGGCGCCCATTACTTCGACCTGACCGAGGATGTCGAAAGCACCCGCCGGGTCAAGGCCCTGGCCGAGGGTGCGAAGACCGCCTTCACCCCGCAGTGCGGCCTGGCGCCGGGCTTCATCTCGATCGTCGGCTACGACCTGGCCAAGCGCTTCGACGAGCTGCACACGCTGCACATGCGGGTCGGCGCCCTGCCGGTCTATCCGTCGAACGCGCTGAAGTACAACCTGACCTGGTCGACCGACGGGCTGATCAACGAGTACTGCAACCCCTGCGAGGCGATCCATGAGGGCGAGCTGCGCGAGGTGCTGCCGCTCGAGGGCATGGAGCACATCTCGCTCGACGGCATCGATTACGAGGCGTTCAACACCTCGGGCGGCCTCGGCACGCTGTGCGAGACGCTGGACGGCAAGGTCAAGTTCCTGAACTACAAGACCGTGCGCTATCCGGGCCACCGCGACATCGTCAAGCTGCTGGTCAATGAGCTGCAGCTGGGCCAGCGCCGCGACATCCTGAAGGACGTGCTCGAGGCGTCGATCCCGATGACCAAGCAGGACGTAGTCCTGATCTTCGTCACCGCCTGGGGCAAGAAGGAAGGCCGCCTGATGCAGGAGACCTACGCCAAGAAGGTCTATGCCAAGGAGATCGCCGGCCAGCTGTGGAGCGCGATCCAGGTCACGACCGCGGCCGGCATCTGCGCCATGGTCGACCTGCACCGCGCCGGCAAGCTGCCGCAGAGCGGCTTCGTGCGGCAGGAGCAGGCGAACCTGTCCGACTTCCTGGCCAACCGCTTCGGCCAGCATTACGCATAAATACCGGGTTTAGGGATGGAAACGGGAAAGGGCGCGGCCGAGGCTGCGCCTTATTCATTTGGCTCAGGGCGTTTGCAGCAATCGGTGCTGCAGCAGGCTCTGCATGTCGCGCCGTCCGTCGACAATGCAATGGACGACCACCGCGTCCTCGCGGACCCGATAGATGATGCGATACGGCTTGTAGTGGGCCTCGCGGAACTGAGTGAGTCCGAGGGCGCGCAACTCCTTTGAGATGTTGCCCCTCGACGGCAGGTTTGCCAGCCGCCGGATCACGTCGTTCAGGGATCGCAGGATGCGACGAGCGTTCTCCGCCGAATCGTGATCGGCGATAAAGTCGACGATGCTTTCGAGGTCCCGTTCCGCTTCCCGCAACACGATGACCGGCAGGGACACCGGGATCAATCCTTGAGGCGGGCCTCGAGGCGAGCTTCCAGGTCGGCAAACACATCCTCGGCCGGCCGGAACCTACCCGCTTCATAGTCGCGCTCGCCCAGCGCCAGGATCTTCAGCAGCGCCAGCGTCTCCTGGGTCTGCTCGTAGCTGTCGATGTCCTGCAGCACCGCCTTGGCCTCGCCGTTGACGGTGATGATGAACGGCTCCTGTCCCTCCCGCAGCCCCTGGATTACCTCAGGGGCATGGGCCTTCAGGTAGCTGATCGGCTTGATGCGATCGGACAGCTTCATGGCAGCCTCGGTGTTTCGGTCTGAATATAGACCGAATTCGGACCTTGGAGAAGCCGTCTCACTCCCGCCCCAGCACCCGGTCCACGATGATGGTGGCGAGGCCGCTCGGCGTGAAGGAGGCCTTCACCTTCTTGCGGTCATAAGCGGTGTCCACCCAGTCCCAAAAGGCGATCGGCTCGCGCGCATTGGCCTCGGCATAGGCCTCGATGAAACGATCCAGCAGGCCGGTCGGCGACTTCTTGAAGTGCAGGTAGCGCCAGTGCAGCTGCTTCAGCGCCTCGGCCGGCGCGATGTTTTCCCGCGTCATCAGGATCAGCGCCGCCACCAGACCGGCACGGTCGGAGCCGGACTTGCAGTGGACAAGGATCGGATACTCGGCCGCGTCCAGCGCCCGCTTGATCTGGTGCAGCACGCTGACCTTCGGCGCGTCGCGCGACTTGGTGGTGACGTCGACCAGGGTGATGCCGTAGCGGCGGCAGGCCTCGACCTGGCGGCGGTAGGAGCCGCAGTCGCGCGGGCCGCGCAGGTTGATGATGGTGCGGATGCCGTCGCGCGCCATGCCGCGGATCTGGTAGGGCAGCGGCTGGCCGGAGCGCCAGACTCCCGGCGCGATCTCGACCCGGGTGTTGACGAAGGTCCGGAACAGGCAGTGGTCGACGATCCAGCTGTCGAGAGCGTCGGCCAGGCGACCGCGGCCTTTTCGGGACTGGTCGGGAACGGCTTCGGTCATGTCCATGATCGATGGGGCGTCCGGAAAGACGAAGCCCGGCGGTTGGGCCGCCGGGCTCCGCGCGGAAGCGTCCGGTCCGTCAGTTGCGGTTGCCGAGCAGCCGCAGCAGGAACAGGAACAGGTTGATGAAGTTCAGGTACAGGGTCAGCGCACCCCAGACCGCGGTCTTGGTCTCGACCTCCTGGCCCAGCCCCTCGGCATACTGCTCCTTCAGCCGCTGGGTGTCGTAGGCGATCAGGCCGGCGAAGATCAGCACGCCGAGCACGCTGATGACGAAGGCCAGGCCGCTCGAGGCCAGGAAGATGTTGACCAGGCTGGCGATGATGATGCCGAACAGGCCCATGATCAGGAACGAGCCGAAGGCCGACAGGCTGCGCTTGGTGGTGTAGCCGTACAGGCTCAAGCCCGCGAAGGACGCCGCGGTGATGAAGAACACCCGGACCACGCTCTCGCCGGTGTAGGACATCAGCACCGGCGCCAGGCCGATGCCCTGCAGGGCCACGAAGGCCCAGTACAGCGTCTGCAGCGTGGACGCGCTCATCGAGCGGATGCCCATGCTCATCCAGAAGATCAGGCCGATCGGCGCCAGCAGCGCCACCCAGCCCAGCCCGGTCAGGCCGACGCCGCCCCGGACCGGATTGAACGCCAGGAACAGGCCGCCGAGCGGCGTGAACATCACCGCCGCGGCGGTGATGCCGCTGACCAGCAGGCCGCCGGCCATGTACCAGTAGATCCGCAGCATGTACTGCCGCAGACCCTCGTCGAACGCCGCACGCTCGATGGTGCGCGCGCCGGCGCCCGGTGTTGCGTAGCGGCCCTGTGGGTCGAAGGCCATCTTGAAAACCTCTAGTGTGGTGAAGAACCACGCGGCTGAAATATTGGCAGCGTCGGGCCAACATACAACAGTTGACGCCTGCGCCGAAGGGCCTCAGGCGTTACCGTCGAAGGCCCCTATTCGTTTCGCAGCAGCGGCGCGGCCTTCTGGCCCAGCGCCACCCAGGTGCCGAGGAAGCCGAAGCCGAGGGTGATGGCGATGCACAGCGCCGCGGTGCCCAAGAGGGTCAGCGGCAGGAAGGCCCAGTCGATCTCCATCACGAAGGTCAGCACGGCCCAGGCGGCGACGCTGCCCAGGGCGCAGGCGATCACGGCGGTCAGCAGGCCCAGCAGGCCGTATTCGATCAGGAAGGCGCGCAGGATATCGCCGCGGGTGGCGCCCAGCACCTTCAGCACCACGGCGTCGTAGATTCGGCGGCGGTGGCCCGCGACCACGGCGCCCGCCAGCACCAGGGCACCGGCCAGCAGCGTGACGCCGGCGGTCGACCGCACCGCCGTGCCGATCTGGGACAGAAGGGCGTTCACCGTCTCCAGCGCATCCCTCAGGCGCACCGTGGTGACGTTGGGAAAGGCCTCGGTCACGGCCTTCTGCAGCGCCATCTCCCCGGCCGGCGGCACCCGGACCGTCGCCAGCCAGGTGTGCGGCGCCGCCGACAGCGGCTTCGGCGACATGATCAGGGTGAAGTTGATACCCAGCGTGCTCCAGTCGATGTCCCGGATGCTGGCGACCTCGGCCTCGATGTCGCGGCCCAGCACGTTGACCGTCATCCGGTCGCCCGGCTTCAGCCCGAAGGCCTCGGCGATGTCCTTGTAGACCGAGATCTGCGGCGGGCCGTCGTAATCGGCCGGCCACCACCGGCCCTGCAGCAGCTTGTCCTTCGGCGGCATCGCCGCGGCATAGGTGACGCCGCGGTCGCCGCGCAGCCAGCTCGACTTGCCGGGATCGACCACCGCCTTGTCGGCCGGCACGCCGTTCACAGCCGCGATGCGGCCGCGCAGGCTCGGCACCTCGGCCAGGTCGGCGGCGCCCGGCGTGCCCTGGATCAGGGCGTCGAACTGCTGCTTCTGCGACTTCTGCACGTCGACGAAGAAGAAGGACGGCGCCTGGTCCGGCAGGGTGTCGCGGATCTGCCGGTCCATGTTGCCCTGGATCAGGGCAATCGCCGCCAGCACGGTCAGGCCGAGGCCGAGCGACAGCACGATCTGCGGCGTCGGTGCGCCCGGCCGGTGCAGGTTGGCCAGCGCCAGGCGCAGCCCCGGCCGGCGGGAACGGGGCGCCCGGCGCGACAGCGCCATGATGCCGAGCGCGGTGCCGGTGAACAGCAGGATCGCGGCGACGGCCCCGCCGACGAAGATCGCGGCCAGGAACGGATCCGCCGCGGTGGCGATGGCGAGTCCAGCCAGGGCGGCGGCGCACAGGCCGGTGATCGCGATGAAGCGTGCCTCCGGCCGGGCATGTCGCGGCGCCACCCGGTCGCGGAACAGCGCCGCGGCCGGGATGCGGGCGGCGCGGGCCAGGGGCCACAGCGAGAAGCTCAGGCTGGTCAGCAGGCCGAAGCCGGCGGCCAGCAGCAGGGCGCCGGGATAGACCCCGATCCGGGCCTCGACCGGCAGCAGCCCCTGGATCAGCGCGGCGACGGCCGAGGGGGCCGCCGCGCCGATCAGCAGGCCGATGGCGATGCCGAGGCCGGACAGCACCAGCACCTGCATCAGATAGGTCTGGAAGATCAGTCGGCCCGGCGCACCCAGGCATTTCAGCGTGGCGATGGTGGCCAGCCGCGCATCCAGCCAGGCCCGCACCGCATTGCCGACTCCGGCGCCGCCGACCAGCAGGGCGGTCAGCCCGACCAGGGTCAGGTACATGGTCAGCTGGTCGATGGTCCGGCGCAGCGACGGCGCCGCGTCGCGGTCGTCGCGCACCCGCCAGTTGGCGTCCGTATATTGTGCCTTCAGGGTCTCGGCGACCTCGCGCGTGTCGCTGCCGCGCGGCAGGGCCAGGCGGTAATCCCAGGTCAGCATCGATCCGGGCTGGATCAGGCCGCTGGCGTCCAACGCCCCGCGGGCGATCATCAGCCGCGGCCCGATGGCGAAGCCGCTGCCGGCCTTGTCCGGCTCGCGCGCGATGGTGCCGCGCAGCTGCAGCACCGCGTCGCCGACCGCGATCCGGCCGCCGGCCGACAGGCCCAGCCGGGCCGCCACCTCCGGGTCGGCCACCGCGCCCCAGGCGCCGTCGCCCTGCCGGGCCAGCGCCGCCTGCAGGTCGCCGCCGCCCTCCAGCTCAACCCGGCCGTACAGCGGATAGGCGCCGTCCACGGCCTTCAGCTCGACCAGCGTCGTCGCCTCGTCCTGCGGGTTGCGGGCCATACCGCGGGTCTCGACCACCTCCGACACCCGGCCGGCGGCCTCGAACTTGGCCCGCTCCTCCGCCGTAGCCGGCTGGTACAGGCGGTGCAGCTCGACATCGCCGCCCAGGATCGCCTGGCCGTCCTCGGCGATGCTGCGGCGGATGCCGTCGGCGACCGATTGCACCGCGGCGATGGCGCCGACGCCCAGCGCCAGGCAGGCCAGGAAGATGCGGAAGCCCTTCAGGCCGCCGCGCAGCTCGCGCCGGGCCAGCCGGGCGGCGTTGCGGAAGCTCATTTCAGCCGGGCCAGGGCGGCGGAGTGGGTGAGGCCGGCATCGGTGATGCGGCCGTCGACCAGCCGGACGATGCGGTCGCAGCGCGCCGCCAGTGCCGGGTCGTGGGTGATCAGCAGCAGCGTGGCGCCGCGCCGGCGCGACAGGTCGAACATCAGATCGATCACCTGGCGCCCGGTCTCGCCGTCCAGGTTGCCGGTCGGCTCGTCGGCCAGGATCACGTCGGGGTCGGCGGCGAAGGCGCGGGCCAGGGCGGTGCGCTGCTGCTCGCCGCCCGACAGCTGGCCGGGATAGTGGCTCAGGCGGTGGCCCAGCCCGACCGCGCGCAGCCGCTCCGCCGCCCGGTCGAAGGCATCGGCCGCGCCGGCGAACTCCAGCGGGATGGCGACATTCTCCAGCGCCGTCATCGTCGGGATCAGGTGGAAGTTCTGGAACACGATGCCGACATGGTCGCGGCGGAACAGCGCCAGCGCGTCCTCGCTCGCCGTCGACAGCTCGCGCCCGGCGACTTCGACCCGGCCCTGGGTCGGCCGCTCCAGCCCGCCGATCAGCATCATCAGGCTGGACTTGCCGGAGCCGGAGGGGCCGACGATCGACACCACCTCGCCGGCGGCGACGGACAGGTCGATTCCGCGCAGGATGTTGACGGGGCCGGCCGCGCTCGCCAATTCAAGGTGCACATCGATCAGCCGGATGCTGGCGGCCTTTCCGGCCCCGAAGCCGGCCTGCGGTGCAGGAGTGGTCCCGTCCATGCGCATCCCTTTTGCCCGACTCCGGACAGATGGCGCCGCCCGGCGCCTTTTCAATGCGGCGCTCCTGGCCCTGTGCGCGGCCGCCGCGCTGCCCGGCCTGGCGCAGGCGGGAACGATCCGCATCCTCGCTTTGGGCGACAGCCTGACCGCCGGCTTCGGCCTGGATCCGGCGGACGGGTTCGTGCCGCAGCTCGAGGCGGCGCTGCGGGCGCAGGGCCATGACGTGACGGTGCTGAACGGCGGCGTGTCCGGCGACACCAGCGCCGGCGGGCTCGACCGGCTGGACTGGGCGCTGGCCGACAAGCCGGACCTCGCGATCGTCGAGCTCGGCGCCAACGACATGCTGCGCGGCGTCGATCCGGCGACGACCCGCGTCAACCTTGACAAGATCCTGGCCCGGCTGGGGCAGGAGAAGATCCCGACGCTGCTGGCGGGGATGCGGGCGGCCCCCAATCTAGGCCCGGCCTATGCCGCCGCCTTCGACCCGATCTTCCCGGACCTGGCCAAGGCCCATGGTGTGGCGCTCTATCCCTTCTTCCTCGACGGGGTGGCGCTGGTGACGGCGCTGAACCAGGCCGACGGCATGCATCCCAGCGCCGCGGGCGTGAAGCTGATCGTCGAGCGCATCACCCCCGCCGTGGTCGAGCTGATCCGGTCCGCCGGCCTGGCGAAGACCGGCTGAGGCCGCATCGCGGTTCCGTCCGGCGGCGTTTCCGGCTATAGCGAAATCGTCCGACCAATCAAGATCCGCTCCCGGAGCCACTGATGGAACAGCGTCCGCTCGGCCGCACCGGCCTCGACGTCACCGCGATCTGCCTCGGCACCATGACCTGGGGCACGCAGAACACCGAGGCCGAGGGCCACGCCCAGATGGACTACGCTCTCGACCGCGGCGTCAGCTTCTGGGACACGGCCGAGATGTATTCGGTGCCGCCGACGGCCCAGAGCTATGGCCGGACCGAGGAGATCATCGGCAGCTGGTTCGCAAAGACCGGCAAGCGCAACCAGGTGGTGCTGGCCTCCAAGATCGCCGGCCCGGGCGCGCATCTGGCCCATGTCCGCGACGGCAAGCCGCGGCTCGACGCCAAGAACGTCAAGGCCGCGGTCGAGGCCAGCCTGAAGCGGCTGCAGACCGACCGGATCGACCTGTACCAGCTGCACTGGCCGAACCGCTCGGTGAACAGCTTCGGCAAGCTCGGCTACGCCCATGATCCGGCGGAGGATTTCGTCGCGCCGGAGGAGACGCTGGCAGCGCTGGCGGACGAGGTGAAGGCCGGCCGCATCCGCCATGTCGGCCTGTCGAACGAAACCCCCTGGGGCCTGATGCGCTTCGTCGAGGCGTCGGATCGGCTGGGTCTGCCGCGGCCGGTGTCGATCCAGAACCCCTACAACCTGCTGAACCGCAGCTTCGAGATCGGGCTGGCCGAATGCGCCCATCGCGAGGATGTCGGGCTGCTGGGCTATGCGCCCCTGGCCGCGGCGACCCTGACCGGCAAGTATCTCGACGGCCAGGTGCCGCCGGGCTCGCGCCGCGCCGTCGACGCGCGCCGCTCGCGCTACGACACGCCGAACGCCGAGCCGGCGACCCGGCGCTACATCGCCCTGGCGCGGGAGCATGGGCTGGACCCGGCGCAGATGGCGATCGCCTATGCCCTTTCGCGGCCGTTCATGACCTCGGTGATCATCGGCGCCACCTCGATGGAGCAGCTGCGCACTAACATCGCCGCGGCCGAGGTCACGCTGTCGCCCGAGGTGCTCCAGGGCATCGACGCGATCCACACGGCCTACCCGAACCCCTGCCCGTAAGGGCCCTTGGCCTCCTTGGCTTCCTCTTTCCTGTCATTGCCGGGCTTGACCCACAGGCGTTCGGTAAAGCTCTTCGGGTTGCAGATTTAGGCGCTGAACTAAACTTTATTGTCATTGCCGGGCTTGACCCGGCAATCCAGGGGCCACCGAGAGCGGCTCTTGAAAGCCCCTGGATCCTCGGGTCAAGCCCGAGGATGACAATTAAATAGAATATCGACTTAAGATAAACACGGAGTGGTTGCGATTTTTCGTTAACCGGACAGTCGTGGGCTTGACCCGGCAATCCAGGGGCCACCGCGACCGGCTCTGAAAGCCCCTGGATCCTCGGGTCAAGCCCGAGGATGACAGACTGGGTCTTTCCGCCCATCCATGCAGTTCCGTATAGTTCCTGCATGGATTGGGACGACCTGAAGTTCGCCTTCGCCGTCGCCCGGCACGGTTCGCTCAGCGCCGCGGCGCGACAGCTCGGCACCACCCAGCCGACGGTCAGCCGGCGGCTGGACGGGCTGGAACGGCGGATCGGGGTCAAGCTGTTCGAGCGCTCGGCCGGCGGCCTGTCGCCGACGCCGCTCTGCGCCGCGCTGGTCGACGGGCTGCAGCGGATGGAGGAGGGGGCGCTGGCGGTCGAGCGCCGGATCGCCGCGCGCGACACCGGCCTGCAGGGTGCCATCACCGTCACCAGCCTGGACTGGTTCGGCGACCATGTCGTCGGCCCGATCACGGCGCGGTTCGGCGCATTGCACCCGCTGGTGGCGGTCGAGCTCCTGAACGAGCCGCGCATGTTCAACCTGTCGCGGCGCGAGGCCGACCTCGCCTTCCGCTTCGCCGCCTTCGCCCAGGAGGATCTGATCGAGCGCAAGGTGGCGGAGGTCGGCTACGGCCTCTACGCCACGCCTGGCTATCTCGACCGGTACGGCCCTCCGGATTTCGCCGCCGGCTGCGCCGGCCATGCCGTCGTCACCATGTACGACTTCGCCAGCCGGTCGACCCAGGCGGTCTGGCTGCATGGCATCGCGCCGCAGGCGCGGGTGGTCCTGCGCACCAGCGGCCTGGGATCGCAGTTGGCCGCGGCCGAGACCGGGCTGGCGATGTCCGGCCTGCCGCGGCTCTTGGGCGATGCCCGTCCGGGGCTGCGGCGGATCGAGACGCCGGTGTCCTGCCCGGTGCAGTCCGTGCGCCTGGGGGTGCATGCCGACCTGCGCGACTCGCCGCGCATCCGCGCCTTCATCGATTTCGCCGTGGCCGAGCTGAAGGCGCAGGCATCGCAACTCAACCCTTAGTCATACAGATTCGTATAGGGTGCATACGGACCTCGCGGATGGCCGCCGCGCCGCTTCCGGGCCAAATCCCCTGTGGTCCGGGCCGCAAAACGAGCACCGGCCTTTCTCGAAGGGGTTTGTCATGTCCGACCCGATCCGCATTCTCGGCCTGTCCGGCAGCCTGCGCCGGGCGTCGCTGAACACGGCGCTGCTGCGCGCCGCAGGCGAGTTGCTGCCCGTCGAGGCCGCGCTGGAGATCCACCCGCTGCACGACCTGCCCTTCTTCAACGAGGATGTCGAAGCCGAGGGCCTCCCCACGCCGGTCCAGACGCTGAAGGCAAAGATCGAGGCGGCCGACGCGCTGCTGCTGGCGGTGCCGGAATACAACTACTCGATCGCGCCGGCGCTGAAGAACGCCATCGACTGGGCATCGCGTCCCTACGGCGCCTCGGTTCTGGTCGGCAAGCCGGTCGCCATCCTCGGCGCCTCGGCCGGGATGGGCACGGTGCGGGCCCAGCTGCATCTGCGCGACGTGGCGATCACCACCGGCCTGCATGTGCTGAACCAGCCGGAGATCTTCGTCGGCCGCGCCGCCGAGAAGTTCGACGACGAACTGCGCCTGACCGACGAGCCGACGCGGGCGATCCTGGCCCGGATGCTGCAGCGCCTGGTGCACTGGACCCGCGCGATCCAGGCCAGCGCGCCGCTCCGGGAGTCCGCGGCGTGACCGCAGCGCTTGCTGGAACGCAGGCGGTACCGACCCGCTGGACCGCGGTCGCCGTGGTCGTCGCCTCTGGCGTGGTCGCGGCGCTGCAGGTCGGCAAGGGCGCCATCGCCCTGCCGGCCCTGCGCGCCGAGTTCGGCCTGGGGCTGGAGGCGGCCGGCTGGATCATGTCGGTCTTCGCCCTGCTCGGCGTGGTCGGCGGCATTCCGGCGGGCGCGGCCGTGGCCCGGTTCGGCGACCGCCGGCTGCTAGCGCTCGGCCTCGCCGCCCTGGCGCTGGGCAGCGCCGTCGGCTCGGCGGCCGGCAGCTTCCCGCTGCTGCTCGGCACGCGGGTGCTCGAAGGGCTGGGCTTCCTGCTGGTGGTGGTCGCGGCGCCGGCCCTGCTGCAGCGCATCGTCGCCGCGCCGGACCGCGATCTCGCCTTCGGGATCTGGAGCGCCTTCATGCCGGCCGGCATGGCGATCGCCCTGCTGCTCGGCGCCTCGCTGGCGGGATGGCGGCCGTTCTGGCTCGCCAACGCCATACTGGCCGGTGCCTTCGTCCTGCTGCTGCTCCTCGCCGTCCGGGCGCAGGCAAGAGGCAATGACGCGTTGTCCTGGCGTGAGATCGGCCGCGACGCGGTGCTGACCGCGACCTCGCGCGGGCCGCTGCTGCTGGCCTCCGCTTTCGTGCTCTACAGCCTGCTGTACTTCGCCCTGGCCGGCTTCCTGCCGGTGCTGCTGATGGACCAGATGGGGGTGGCGGTCGGGGCGGCCGGCGCGCTCAGCGCCATCGCGGTCGGCGCCAACGTCCTGGGCAACCTGGCCGCTGGCCTGCTGCTCGGGCGCGGCGCCGCGCGCTGGGCGCTGATCGCCACCGCCGCCGTCGTTATGACCCTGACGGGCATCGCCGTCTTCGCCCTCCCGCTGCCGCCGACGGTGGTGTTCCTGCTCTGTGTCCTGTTCTCCGGCGTCGGCGGGCTGCTGCCGGCCACGGTGCTGGGCGCCGCGGCGCTGGTGGCGCCGAAGCCGGGTCTCGGGCCGATGACGCTCGGCCTGACCATGCAGGGCAGCAATCTCGGCCAGGTGATCGGCCCGGTCGCGGTCGGCGGCGTGGTCGATGCCGCGGGCTGRCCAGCGGCGGCGATCCCGGTCGTCGTGGCGGGTGTGCTGGCGCTGGTGGTGGCGATGCTGCTGCGGGGTGTGTTCCGAACCTAGCCGAACAGCGCCCGGTGCTCGCGGAACAGTTCGGCCAGCGCATCGGCCACCACCCTCACCCGCGGCACCTCGGCCAGGTCGGGGCGGATCAGCAGCCAGATCTCGCGCGGCGGCGGCAGGGCGTCCAGCGCCACCGGCGCCAGGCCGGGATCGGGATCGCCCAGGAAGCGCGGCAGCAGCGCCACGCCCCAGCCGGCGCGGGCGGCCGCGGCCTGGGCCATCTGGCTGTCGCAGCGGAAGGCGATGTGGCGGCCGGGATGGCGCCGCGCCAGCCAGGCGGCCTCCGACTCTCCTTCCTCGTCGCCGATCAGGGGCGGGGCGCTGCCGGATGCGGCCTCGGCCGCCACTGCGGGCGCCGCATAGGCGCGATAGGCGATGGTTGCCACCCGCTTCCCGACCAGGGCGCTGTCCGCCGGCCGGCCCAGGCGCAGCGCGATCTCGGCCTCGCGCCGGGCCAGGCTGGTGATCCGGGTCTCCAGCACCAGCTCCAGCGCGATGCCGGGATGGCGCCGGCGTAGCCCGTCCAGCCGGTCGACCAGGAAGCCCAGCGCCAGCGACCGGGCGGTGGTCAGCCGCACCGGTCCCACGGGTCCCTCCTCGACAGGATCCAGCCGGCGCAGCAGGGCCATCGCCCGGGCTTCCATCGCCTCGGCCTCGGCCAGCACCGCCGCGCCCGCCGCATTCGGGCGGTAGCCGTCGGGGCGGCGGTCGAAGATCGGCCGGCCCAGCGCCCGCTCCAGCCCGTCCAGCCGGCGCGACACGGTGGCGTGGTTCACCCCCAGCGCCCGGGCGGTGGCGGACAGGCTGCCATGCCGGGCCAGGGCGACGGCGTAGCGGACATCGTCCCAATCCAGCGCTGTGCGGTTTCGATCGGGCATGGTGCGGGGATGATAGTCCATGCACAGGCCGTTCGGCAGCTAGAGTCGCGGCATCGATATCCCGAGAGGCCGTGATGACCCTGCTGCGCGCCGCCACCGTCCAGTTTCAGCACCAGGCCGACGACAAGCCGTACAACCTGTCGCGCATCCGCCACTTCACCGCGGCCGCGGCGGCGCAGGGGGTGAAGATCCTGGTCTTTCCGGAGATGTGCATCACCGGCTACTGGCATGTCCGCAACCTCGGCCGCGACGCTATCGCCGCCCTGGCCGAGCTGGTGCCGGATGGGCCGTCGGTGCAGGCGGTGCGCGACCTGGCGGTGCAGCACGGCATGGCGATCGGTGTCGGGCTGGTCGAAGCGGGCGGCGACGGCCGCTTCTACAACTCCTACGCCGTCTGCCTGCCGGACGGGGCGGTGCACTGCCACCGCAAGCTGCACGCCTTCGAGAGTGAGCACATCGCCAGCGGCGACCGCTACACCGTGTTCGACACGCCCTGGGGCGTGCGGCTGGGCGTGCTGATCTGCTGGGACAACAACCTGGTGGAGAATGCCCGGGCCACGGCGCTGCTGGGCGCCGAAATTCTGCTGGCGCCGCACCAGACCGGCGGCTGCGCCTCGCGCAGCCCGCAGGCCATGGGGCTGATCGACCCGGCGCTGTGGCACCGACGTCACGAGGACCCGGCAGCGGTCGAGGCGGAGTTCGCCGGGCCGAAGGGTCGCGGTTGGCTGATGCGCTGGCTGCCGGCGCGGGCCCATGACAACGGCATGTTCCTGCTGTTCAGCAACGGCGTCGGCGAGGATGACGGCGAGGTTCGCACCGGCAACGCCGTGGTGCTGGACCCCTATGGCCGCATCCTGGCCGAGACCGGCGTGGCCGACGACGTCATGGTCGTCGCCGATCTCGACCTCGACCTGCTGCCGCTGGCGACCGGCCGGCGCTGGATCCGCGGCCGGCGGCCGGAGCTGTACGGCCTGCTGACCGAGCGGCAGGGCCATGAGCTCGATCCCCGCCAGGCCCGGTTCTCGCCGGACCCGGTGGTCCGGCGCTAGCCTCCCCGCCGCGCCCCGGCCGGGTTGACGCCATAGCGGGTGCGGAAGGCGCGGGCGAGGGCGGAGCCGGAGGCGAAGCCGCAATCGGCGGCGATATCATTGACCGGGCGGTCGGTGTTCTCCAGCAGGCGCCGGGCCAGGGCCAGGCGCAGCTCGGCGTAATAGGCCTTGGGGCCGGTGCCGAGCGTCGCCCGGAAGCGCTGCAGCAGGGCGCGCGGGCCGATTCCCAGCTCCGCCGCGATCGCCTCGACCGGCAGAGGCGCCTCGATATTTGCCTCCATCAGCCGGATCGCCCGCACCAGCAGCGGGTCCTGCCAGGCCAGGCGGCCGGCGGCGACCATGTGCTGCGGGTCGTGGCCGGGATGCGTGCCCTCGTAGAGGAAGGTACTGGAGACAGCCAGCGCCAAGCTCAGCCCGTGGTCGCGACGCAGCAGGTCCAGCATCAGGTCCAGCGTCGGCAGCGCCCCGCCGGCGGTGATGCGGCGGCGGTCGATCACGAAGCGGTCGGGCACGGCGGTCACGGCCGGGAAGCGCTCGGCGAAGTCGCGCAGGTCCTCCCAATGCGTGGTGGCGCGGTGGCCGTCCAGCACGCCGGCCAGGGCCAGGAC
>NZ_JBFRCU010000038.1:0-63244 GCF_052113205.1 Inquilinus sp. YAF38
TGTCCGGCGAGACCTTGGCGCGGAACCGCTCCAGAGCGGCTTTCTTCGCATCCTGAGCGCTGCTCAGCCGGTCCCCGAATCCCTTTTCCTTATAACTGCTCATCGTTCCGTCGACTCGTTGCATGTATCCCCGATTCACCGGCGGGGGATGAATGCCTCCCGCGCGGACGCACTAGATATGCTTCCTCGGCGGCGGTGCCAACAGCCGTTCCGGCATGCCGGTCACGCGGCAAGCCGACGGCGCCGACCTCAATCGCCGTGAATCCGTTCGCCGCGCGCGAGCATGGCGACGAAATCGGCGACCCGGCGGGCGCGGGTCCCGGCCCTCTTCGCGGTCTGCACACGGTACAGCACGGCGTAGCGGTTGCGCGAGTCGAGCGTGGCAAAAAACGCGGCCGCCACGGGATTTTGATCGAGCGCCGCCTGCAGGTCGTCCGGCACGCCGCGGTGGCGGCTGAGGCCGTAGGCCGCCTCCCACCGCCCGTCGCGCCGCGCCGCCTCGACCGCGCCGAGGCCGGCCGGCGCCATCCGCCCGGCGGCGATCAGCGTCTCGACCTTCTCGCGATTGCGCTGCGACCAGGCGCTGCGCGGCCCGCGCGGCGTGAATTTCTGCAGCCAGGCCGCGGCGTCGCCGCCCTGCTTGCGGCCGTCGATCCAGCCATGGCAGAGGGCGATGTCCAGCGCCTGCTCGTAGGTCACCGAGGGCGTGCCGGAGCCGACCCTGGCGATGGTGAGCCAGACACCGCGGGAAGACTCGTGATTCGCC
Organism: Inquilinus sp. YAF38; assembly: GCF_052113205.1. Taxonomy (NCBI): domain Bacteria; kingdom Pseudomonadati; phylum Pseudomonadota; class Alphaproteobacteria; order Rhodospirillales; family Rhodospirillaceae; genus Inquilinus; species Inquilinus sp. YAF38. The sequence continues at coordinate 767 of NZ_JBFRCU010000038.1, forward strand.
GCCAGCCAGGTTTCCCAGGAAACGGCGTCGGTGAAGCGTAGGAGCGGCAGGCCCTGGTGTTCGCCCAGCTGTTCGCAACCGGTCATGGTCTCGTGATCAGCCTCACCGCCGCTGGAACAGCTTCTCGATGTCGGCGAGCTTGAGCTCGACATAGGTCGGCCGGCCGTGGTTGCACTGGCCGGCATTGGGGGTGACCTCCATGCTGCGCAGCAGGGCGTCCATCTCCGCCGCGTTGAGGCGACGGCCGGCGCGGACGCTGCCATGGCAGGCCATGGTGGCGCAGACATGGGCCAGACGCTCGGTCAGCGGCCTTGCGTCGTCCCATTCCGCCAGGGCGTCGGCGAGATCCTGCATCAGGCCCGGCACGTCGGCCTGGCCGAGCAGCGCCGGCACGCCGCGCACCACCACGGCGCCGGGGCCGAAGGGCTCGAGCTCCAGCCCCAGCTCCGCCAGCTCCGCCTGCCGCGCGCCGAGGCGGTCGACCGAGGCCTCGTTCAGCTCCACCACCTGCGGCAGCAGCAGGCCCTGGCTCCTGACCGTGCCGGACAGCAGCTCGGCCTTCATCCGCTCATAGACGATGCGCTCATGCGCCGCGTGCTGGTCGACGATGACCAGCCCGTCGCCGGTCTGGGCGACAATGTAGGTCGCATGGACCTGCGCCCGGGCGGCGCCGAGCGGATGGTCCGGCGCCGGCTCCGCCACCTCCGCTTCCGCCCGCGCGGAAGGCCGGGCGAGGTCGGTGGCGATCGGCGCCTGCCAGGCGGCGGCCGCCTCGGCCAGGCCGGAGGGCGGGCGCACCGGACCGCGGCTCTGGAACCAGGAGGTCTGGCCGCTGAACCGGGACAGCGGGGCCTGCATCGGCGCCGGCCCGTCCAGCCCGCCCCGGGTCGCGAAGGCCGCCAGGGCGTCGGCGCCGACGCTGGTCGAGGCGCGATGGCCGGCGGCGGCGATGGCATGGCGCAGGGTGCTGACGATCAGCCCGCGCACCAGCGCCGGGTCGCGGAACCGCACCTCGGCCTTGGTCGGATGGACATTGACGTCGACCTCCTCCGGCGGCAGCTCGAGATACAGCGCCAGCACCGGGTGGCGGTCGCGCGGCAGCACATCGGCATAGGCGCCGCGGATGGCGCCGAGCAGCAGCCGATCCCGCACCGGCCGGCCGTTGACGAACAGGTACTGCGCCTGGGCGGTGCCGCGGTTCAGTGTCGGCAGCGACGCATGGCCGGTCAGGCGCACCGCCTCGCGCAACGCCTCGATCGGCAGGGCGTTCTCGGCGAAGTCGCCGCCCAGCACGGCGCCGACGCGGGAAAGGCGCGCATCGAACAGCTCGCCCTGCGCCGCCTCCAGCCGCAGCAGGGTGCGGCTGGCGTCGGCGACGGTGAAGCTGAGGGTGGGATGCGCCATGGCCAGGCGCTCGACCATGTCGACCGCGGCCTGGGTCTCGGCCCGCTCGCCCTTCAGGAACTTCAGCCGCGCCGGGGTGGCGTAGAACAGGTCCCGCACCTCGACCCTTGTGCCCTGGTTCAGCGCCGCCGGCACCGGCGCCGCCACCGCCCCGCCTTCGACCGACAGGCTCCACCCTTCCGCGGCGTTCCGCGGGCGGCTGGCGATGGACAGGCGCGACACCGCCCCGATCGACGGCAGCGCCTCGCCGCGGAACCCCAGGGTCGAGATCCGCACCAGGTCGTCGTCGGGCAGCTTGGAGGTGGCGTGGCGCTCGATCGCCAGCACCAGCTCCTCCGGGTCCATGCCGGCGCCGTCGTCGACGACCGAGATCAGGCTGCGGCCGCCGTCGCGCAGCGCCACGTCGATGCGGCGGGCACCGGCATCGATGGCGTTCTCCACCAGCTCCTTCACCGCCGCGGCCGGGCGTTCGATCACCTCGCCGGCGGCGATCTGGTTCACCAGCGTCGGCGGCAGGCGGCGGATGGTGCGGAGGGACTCGACAGTCATGGCGCCCATCGTAGGACCGGACGGCGCCGGAGGGAATCGCCCGCGAACGGGGACAGCCCTGTCAGGACGGATCGTCGATCAGCGTGCCGGAATACACCACCGGCCCGGTCGGGGCGCCGGTGGGCGAGCCGCCGGCCGGCTCGACGCTGACCGCCAGGGTGCTGCCGGTCAGGGCGGAGCCGCGCAGCGCCTCGGGGATGGCCAGGCGCTTCCGGTCGGCGGCGTCGATCAGGCCGAGCGAGCGCGGTGCGGCGCCGGCGGCGACGAACCAGAGCTCGAGGCTGCGGTCGGCCGGCACCTCGGCCCGCACCGGCCGGACCTGGACCACGCCGGCGCGGGTGTCGACCCGGACGATCAGCGCCGGCAGGTCGCCGCCGCGATTGACCACCGCGACATAGCTGTCCGGGCGAGCGGGAATATCGGCGCGGGGCAGCAGCAGGAAGGCCGCGAGGCCGGCCGCCAGGGCGCCAGCCGCCAGGGCCGCGCTGCGCCACCAGGCGCGGGACCGGAGCAGGCGCGCTTCCGCCGAGAGCCGCAGCACGGCCGGGCCCGCCGGCTTGGGCGGCGCCTCAGGACCGATCGCACGCTCCAGCGCCGCCCAGACCTGGGGGCCGGGCTCGACCGGCGGCACCTGCGCCGCCAGCCCGACCAGGCGCCGCTCCCAGGCCGTGACCTCGGCCTTGAGCGACGGATCGGCCGCCAAGTCCCGCTCGAACGCGGCGCGCTCCTCGGGCGGCAGGGTCCCGAGGACGTATTCGGCGATCCGGGCCTCCTGCTCCTCGGTCACGGTCCGGCTCCATCCATGCAGTGGCGCAGGGCGGCCAGCCCGCGATGCAGCCAGGTCTTGATGGTGTTGACCGGCCGGTCGAAGCGGGCCGCCAGCTCCTCGCGCGAATAACCCTCGTAATAGGCCAGCAGCACGCAGCTGCGGTGGCTGTCGTCCAGCAGGCCGAGACAATGGCCGAGCTGGCGCAGATCGGTGAAGCCGGCGGCCCCGGCCCGCGGGTCGGGGATCGATTCGAGCCAGTCGCGGCCGTCCTCGTCGGGCTCGACCAGCACCTCGCGGCGCTGCCGGGCGACGTCGATGGCGCGGTTGCGGGCGATCGCCGCCATCCAGCCCAGCGGCGAGCCGGTGCCCGCCGAGAAGGATGCGGCGCCGCGCCAGATGCGGAGATAGGCATCCTGCAGCACCTCTTCCGCCGTCGCCCGGTTGCGCAGGATGCGGAGCACGATGCCGAACAGCAGCGGCGACGTCCGGTCGTAGACGGCCTTGAACGCGCGCCGGTCCCCGCGGCCGGTCGCCTGCAGCATCCGGATCAACTCCTCGTCCTCGGCCGGCATCGGTCCCCGCATCATGGATGCCGGGACTGTAGCAGCAGAGCCCCGGCAGACGGACGCGAATTCGCTGGGTGGGGGCGCCGCGGCCGCGACGCCCCCCTCGCCAGCCACTACGGCATCAGCACGGTGTCGACGACGTGGATCACGCCGTTCGACTGCAGCACGTCGGGGATCGTCACCCAGGCGGTGGCGCCCTTGGCGTCGACCAGCTCGAACCGCTCGTGCTTCCATTCGACGGTCAGGTCTTCGCCCTCGACCGTCTTCAGCATGGCCTTGCCGTGGCCAGCCTTGACCGCCGCCGCCAGGTCGGCCGCAGTCAGCCGCCCGGGCACGACGTGATAGGTCAGGATCGTGGTCAGCATCGCCTTGTTCTCGGGCATCACCAGGGTCTCGACCGTGCCCTTGGGCAGCTTGCCGAAGGCGGCGTTGGTCGGGGCGAAGACGGTGAACGGGCCGGCGCCGTTCAGGGTGTCGACCAGCCCGGCCGCCTTGACCGCCGCGACCAGGGTGGTGTGGTCCTTCGAATTGACCGCGTTCTCGACGATGGTCTTGCTCGGGTACATCGCCGCGCCGCCGACCATCACGGTGGCTTCCGCGAGGGCCGGCCCGGCCGCGGCGAGGAACAGGCAGGCGCCGATGGCGCTGGAGGCAAATCGCACGACACGCATCTCGGGTTCTCCCACTCTGGTTGCGTCGCCGGATGACCGGGACGGGGAGCCCTTACGAGGCACATGCCGGGAAAGTTTCAGGATCGGGCCGGAAAAAGATTCCTCCTACCAGGGAAAGGTGCCCAGCTCCGGCTCGCCATAAAAGACCGGCCGGTCCGGCCGGATGCGGTCGACCCAGCCGGCCAGCCGCGCCGCCGCCTCCGGCGCCTCGAGATCGGCGTCGGCACTGGCCATCCTGGTGCGGATCCGGCCGGGATGGACGGCGTAGACGGCCAGGCCGCACGGCCCGAATTCGCGGGCGAGGCAGGCCGTCAGCATGTTCTGCGCCGCCTTGGAGATGCGGGTGGCGTAGGCGATGCCGAGATGGTCGAAATCGCCGGCCGCGACCCGGCCGATCGAGCCGAGCCGGCTGCTGACATTGACGATGGCCGGCCGCTCCGCCGCCAGCAGCGCGTCGATCGCCGCCTGGCTGATGCGCAGCGCCGCCAGGCAGTGGACGTCGAGCGCCTGCTGCACATCCTCGATCCGGATGCCGGCCAGCTGCGCGCCACGGCCGGACATGCCGGCGTTGTTGTAGAGGATGTCCACCGCCGGCGCCCGCTCCGCCAGCACCTGGCGCAGCTGGTCGGCGCAGGCCTGGTCGGTGATGTCGCCGCGGACCAGGATGCCGTCCGGCCCGGCCGCCGCCGTGAAATCAGCCGCGTCGCTGCGGACCACGCCGATCACGGTGTCGCCGCGGGCGGCGTACCACCGCGTCAGCTCCAACCCCAACCCCGCCCCGGCGCCGGTGATCACGATCCTGCGAGCCATGCGTCGTCCCTTATGTCCGATGTAGCGGGCAGGATGCGGCGAAGCGGCCGGAGGGGCAAGCACGTCGACACCGAATTAACGTGTTTAATTTGTATGAACTGCAAATAACACCGCCGCGATATTGACTTTGCCTCCGCAATAACAGATATGACAGTCAGCGGAGGTTGCCATGCCCTTGCCTGCCCGTACATCCAACGTCGTCGACCTTGCCCAGTACCGCGCCCAGCGCGCACGGACGGCCGCGCCTGCGGTCGACCCGACACAGGCGATGGCTTTTCCGGTAATGTGGGTGTGGATGCCGCTGCTGCCGACCTTGCCCGTCGCTTGGCCGACGCAGCCGGCAGGCTGATGAGGATGACCTTGGCCGGGACCGACGCCGACGAGCCCGCCACCGACAAGACCGCCGCCAAGCCTCCCGACGAGGCGAACGGCGCCGACACGGCCCATGACCTGTCGCTGGCCCTCGGCCAGAATCTGCGCCGGCTGAGGACCCGCCAGGGCCTGTCGCTGGAGCGCTTCGCCCAGAAATCCGGAGTCAGCCGGGCCATGCTCGGCCAGATCGAGAACGGCCGCTCGGTCCCCACCATCGGCGTGGTCTGGAAAGTGGCGAAGGCGCTGGACGTGCCCTTCTCCAGCCTGCTGACCGGGCGCGAGGCGCCCGGCACCACGGTGCTGCGGGCGCGCTACGCCAAGGTGCTGACCTCGAATGACGGCAGCTTCGTCTCCCGTGCGCTGTTCCCCTATGAGGGCGAGCGCAAGGTCGAGTTCTACGAGCTGCTGCTGGCGCCGTACCGGCAGGAGGATGCCGAGGCGCATGCGCCGGGCACCACCGAGAACCTGGTGGTGGCGCAGGGCGAGGTCGAGATCACGGTCGGGGCCGAGCGCCACCGGCTGGGCGCCGGCGACGCCATCCTGTTCGAAGCCGACGTGCCGCACAGCTACCGCAACCCCGGCGCCGACAAGGCGGTCATGTACCTGGTGATGACCTATATCGAGTCGGTCGGGTCCTGATGAATCGCTGGCTGCCGGTCAGGGTGGCAGCATGACTGGCCGGAATCGTTAGGGCGGCCGCACCGAAGCGCGCGCCGCCCTTGTTCCCGGACGTGTGACCGGATCGGCGCGGCCGAAGCCGCGCCGGCAGCAGATCAGGCCGCCTTCTCCGGCATGCACACCATCATCGGCATGCCGCCGCAGCTCATCATCATCGGCATGCTGCCCATCATCGCCATCATCCGGCGGCAGGCCTCGGTGAACATCTCCATGCTCATGCCGTCCATCGGCATCATCTCGCAGGTCATGCCGGTCGGGGTCATCTCGCAGGTCATCTTGCACATCATGACCGGCATCATCCCCATCGGCATCATCTGGGGCATCATGCCCGGCATCATGCCGTTCATCATGTTCGGCATCATGCCCATCATCGGCATCATCTGAGGCATCATGCCCTGCATCATCTGCGGCATCATGTTCATCATCTGGGGCATCATGTTCATCATGCCGGACATCATATTCGGCATCATGCCCATCATCGGGTTCATCGGCATGGCCTGGGTGGTCGAGGACGTCATGGATCGCGCTCCGCGGCGAAGGGTTCGGCGTGGCGCGACCATTTCGCAGCCGCGGAATCGGCGCAAGGCGCGTCCGGGCGCCCGCGGCACTTTCCTCCGCCGCATCGGACGGGCCGCCGCTATGGTGGAGGCTCCGGTCGATTTGACGGTCGGCCCTCCGATTTATTGGAGGCCGATCGCCCGGATGTAGCGCTCGGCCGAGCGCAGCACGGCGCCGCGGGCATCCGCCCTGACCTGCCGGCCGACGAAGGCGCCATACAGCCGGTCGAACTCGTACGGCGCCACGGCATCGGCGATGCGCCGCACCGCCGGGGCCGGCAGCGGGATCAGGTTCGGGTAGCTGTACATGAAGGACACCCAGCGCCGGTCCGGCAGGCCCTGGATGGTGTCGCCGCTGAGCAGCACGCCGCGCCCCTCCGCCCCCGCCGCCCAATGCAGCACCGAAGCACCGGCGAAGTGGCCGCCGCAGCGGATCACGGTCAGGCCGTCGGCCAGCGCCAGGGTCTCGCCCGACCAGAACGACAGCGCCGGGTCGGGCCGCTGCACCCATTCCCGGTCATCGAAATGGAGATGGACCGGGCAGCCGAAGGCCTGCGCCCATTCCACCATCGTGGTGTGGTAGTGCGGGTGCGAGATGGCGATGGCGCGGAGGCCGCCCAGCGCCCGGATCGCCGACACCGTGGCGTCGTCGAGCAGCGCCACGCAGTCCCACATCGCCACGCCGCCCCCGGGCAGCCGGATCAGGAAGGCGCGCTCGCCGATGCCGAATTCCGGCTCGACCAGGACCTGGTCGAGGCCGGGCTCGATCGCCGTGAAGACGGTGCGGTGATCCCGCCGCAACTCCTCCAGCGTCAGCCAGCTCTGTCCGGATTCGGGCACATATTGCCGCTCGTCCTCGCAGATCGGGCAGGCCGCGGGCGGCGCCGGGCTGTCGGGATATTGGGTGCCGCAGGTGCGGCAGAGATGGAAAGCCATGCCGCGATCCTGTCACCGGATCGCGGCGGCATCAATCGTGGCCGCTGCTGCCCGCGCCGAGGCTGGAGCCTCCGCCGCCACGCGAGGCCGGCTTGACCTCGATGCCCTGGCAGGCGGCGAGCAGGAGCAGGGCGCTGAGCAGCGATCCGATCGCGGCGAGATGGGTGATCGACATGGCGGCCTCCATCGTCGTGGTCTGTCCCTGCCATGTGGTGCCCCGCCGCGACGCGGGGAAGGCTTAGCGCGGCCGGCGGGCGACGACAAAAAGCCGCGGGAAGGCCAGCAGCAGCTTGCCGTCCGCCTTCGGCCGGTAAGCCTCGGCGATGCGGCGTGTGTAATCCGCCAGGAAGCCGGCGCGCTGGTCCTCGCCCAGCGGGTCGATGAAGGGCCGGAGGCCGGTGCCGCGCACCCAGTCGACGATCGCCTCCGCGGACGCCATCGGGTGCTGGTAGGCGGTGCGCCAGACATCGGTCTCGGCCGCGAGCGGCGCCAGCAGGTCGTAATAGGAATCGAGCGGCAGGATCCTGGTGCGCACCAGCGCGGCCTCGCCGATCGTCTCTTTCCACGGCCCCTCGCCCGCCACGGCGCGCATCAGCCGGTGCGTCGGCTCCTCGCGGTTGTCGGGCATCTGCACCGCCAGCACGCCGCCGGGCGCCAGCAGGCCGAACAGCCGCGGCACCAGCGCCTCGTGCCCCGGCAGCCATTGCAGCGTCGCGTTGGCGTAGATCAGGTCGGGCGCTTGCGGCGGCTGCCATTCGGCGACGTCATGCCGCTCGAAGCGGCAGCCTGGCAGGCGGGCGCGGGCGTCGGCCAGCATCGCCTCGGAGCTGTCGATGCCGGTGACCTCCGCCCCCGGAAAGCGTTCGACCAGCAGCTCGGTCGAATTGCCCGGGCCGCAGCCGAGGTCGTAGATCACCAGCGGACGGCCGGCCCCAGTCGAGTCGATGGCCGGCGGGTCGAGCTCGACCCGGGCCAGCAGGTCGCGGGCCGGGCGCGTGCGCTCGTCCTCGTAGCGGCGGTAGAGGGCTGGGTTCCAGTCGGCCATGGCGTGTCCTCGGCTCGCGGGCGGGTACCCTAGAGATGAGCCGAGGCTGCCATCATGTCCAATAGGGTGATTCCGGCCGATCCATATGCGTACGATATGGATCGGCCGGCGAAGCTCACGTCCAATCGCGGATCGCGGCGAGCAGGCCGAGGGTCGAGCTGTCATGCGCCCCCGGCGCCGTCTCGCCCAGCAACTCGGGCAGGATCGCCTTGGCCAGCTGCTTGCCCAGCTCCACCCCCCACTGATCGAAGGAGTAGATGTTCCAGATGGTGCCCTGGACGAAGATCTTGTGCTCGTACAGCGCGACCAGCAGGCCCAGCGTGTAGGGATCGACCGTCCGCACCAGGATGGTGTTTGACGGGTGGTTGCCCTCGAACACCTTGAACGGCAGCAACGCCTCCAGCGCCGCGCCGGACAGGCCCGATTTGGTCAGCTCAGCCCGCACCTGGTCCGGCGTCTTGCCGACCATCAGCGCCTCGGTCTGCGCCAGCACGTTGGACAGCAGGATCGGGTGGTGGTCGTCGACCGGGTTGTGGCTCTCCACCGGCGCGATGAAGTCGCAGGGGATGACCTTCGTCCCCTGGTGGATCAGCTGGTAGAAGGAGTGCTGGCCGTTGGTGCCGGGCTCGCCGAAGATCACCGGCCCGGTCTGGTAGTCGACCCGGTGCCCCTGGCGGTCGACCGACTTGCCGTTCGACTCCATGTCGGCCTGCTGCAGATAGGCCGGCAGCCGGTGCAGATACTGGTCGTAGGGCAGCACGGCATGGGTCTGCGCGTCCCAGAAATTGACGTACCAGATGCCGAGGATGCCCAGCATCGCCGGCAGGTTCTGCTCCAGCGGGGCCGAGCGGAAATGCGCGTCCATGGCGCGGCCGCCGGCCAGGAAGCGCTCGAACGCGTCGGCGCCGATGCCGATCATCACCGGCAGGCCGATCGCCGACCACACCGAGTAGCGGCCGCCGACCCAGTCCCAGAAGCCGAACATGTTGGCGGTGTCGATGCCGAACTTCGACACCTCGGCCGCATTGGTCGACAGCGCCGCGAAATGCCTGGCGATCGCCGCCTCCGGCGCGCCGGACTTCAGGAACCAGCGCCGCGCGGTGTGGGCGTTGGTCAGCGTCTCCTGCGTCGTGAAGGTCTTCGACGCGATCAGGAACAGGCTGGTCTCGGGGTCGATCCGCTTCAGCGTCTCGGCGATATGGGTGCCGTCGACATTGGAGACGAAGTGCAGCGTGATACGCGGGTGCTGGTACGGGCGCAGCGCCTCGGACACCATCACCGGGCCGAGGTCGGAGCCGCCGATGCCGATGTTGATCACGTCGGTGATCGGCTTGCCGGTGTGGCCGGTCCAGCTGCCGTCGCGCACCGCGTCGGAGAATTCGCGCATGTGCTTCAGCACAGCCGCCACCTCGGGCAGCACGTTCTGGCCGTCGACGGCGACCGAGCCGGACAGCTCGGCCCGCAGCGCGGTGTGCAGCACGGCGCGGTGCTCGGTGCCGTTGATCAGGTCGCCGGCGAACATGCGGTCGCGCCAGCCCTCGACGTCCTGCTGCCGGGCCAGGGCGAAGAGGAGGCCCAGCGTCTCCTCGGTCACCCGGTTCTTGGAATAGTCGAGCAGCACGTCGCCGAGGCGCAGCGAGAAGCGGTCGAAGCGCTTCGGGTCGGCGGCGAAGAGGTCGCGCATATGCACGCCCTCCATCGTCTTGCGGTGCGCTTCGAGCGCGGTCCAGGCGGGCGAGCGGGTCAGATCGGACATGGGCGGGCGCCTCCGGTGCGGCAGCGTGTCGGATCGAAAAGGGCCGGCAGCGGCCGGCCCGTGGAACTCACAATCCTCAGAAGCTCGGGACGAGGCCCTCGAGCGGCGCCTTGCGCTTGCGGATGATGATCGGCGTGTCGCCGCTGCTCAACGGCTTGCCGGTCTCGGCATTGGTGTTGAGGCGCGCCGATTCCTTGTAGGGGTCGACCACGGTGCCGGGCAGCGGCTTCGAGTTCCAGAACATCAGCCGGTCGACGAGGCCGTCCTCGCTGGCCGCGATCTGCGATGTCTCCTGGTCGACGGTCGAGCGGATGTCCGGCTGCGCCTGCCCGGCCTTGGCCAGCACGGCGGAGGCGCCGGGCCCGACCGCGGTCGGGCCGCCCTGGCCGCGCGTCACCTTCTGGCCCTGGCCGAACAGGATCGCCTCGGCCTGCTCGCGCGGCTGGGCCTCCTGCGGCCGCGGCGCGCCCGGCGTCGGCGCCGGCAGCTCGTCCATCGAGGTCGGCATGGCCAGCGGCGCGCGGGGCATGACCGCGAATTCGTCCGGAGTCGACCGGTCGTAGCCGATCATCTCCTGCACGGTCTGGTTGCTCTCGCCGCAGCCGGCGATGGCCAGGGTGGCGACGACCAGGCCGGTCAGCGTGACCAGCCGGCCCCGCCGCGCCCGGCCGGGCTGGGAAGGGGAGGTGGACTGGAGAAAACGAGACTGCCCGCTCACGATCTGTCCCTCTGCTGCGCCGTCACCGGATGCGTGCGCCGGCCGAACAGGCTGTCGGCGATCAGCAGCATCACCCCGATGCTGATCGCGCTGTCGGCCACGTTGAACACCCAGAAGGAATACTCCCCGGCGTGAAAATGCAAGAAATCGGCGACGGCGCCGAAGCGCAGCCGGTCGATCACATTCCCGATCGCCCCGCCGATGATCAGCCCGACGCCGAAGGCGACGAGGCCGCGATCGTTGCGCGCGAGCCACACCAGAAGGCCCGCGACGACGGCAACCGCGACCGCCGACAGCCCCCAGCGCACCAGCGGCGCGTCGCCGGCGAGGAGACCGAAGCTGATTCCATAGTTCCAGACCATGGCAAAATCGAGGAAGCCGGTGATCCGGATCGGCGGCGCCCAGCTGGCGGTGGTGATCGGCTCGGCCAGCCCGAACACGCCCTTCAGCACCCACCATTTGCTGATCTGGTCGGCGATCAGGATCAGCACGGCGATGACCAGGCCGCGCCGGAACAGCGGCGCATCGGTCATGCCGGGGCCCCGGAGCCCGCCGCGTCCACCGCGTCGGCGCAGCGGTTGCACAGGTCCGGATGGGCGGCCACCGTGCCGACCTCCGGCAGGACCCGCCAGCAACGGTCGCAGCGGCTGCCGTCGGCGGCCGCGACGACCACGCCCACGCCCGGCACATCGGCCAGGGTGAAGGCGCCCCCCGGCACCGCGCCGGTCTCGACCGTCAGGCCCGAGGTGATGCAGGTCTCGGCGAAGTCGAGGCTGCGCAGCAGCTCGGCCTCGGCCGCGCCGGCATGCACCACCGGATGGGCCTGCAGCGAGGAGCCGATGCGCTTGGCCGCGCGCTCCACCTCGATAGCGCCGGTGACCACGCGGCGCAGGTCGCGCAGCCGGGCCCAGCGTGTTGCCAGGGCGTCGTCGCACCACGCCTCCGGCACCTCCGGGAAGGTGTGGAGATGAACGCTGACCTCCGGCCCGTCGCCATGCCGGGCCAGCCAGGCCTCCTCCGCCGTGAAGCAGAGGATCGGCGCCAGCCACACCGTCAGGTGGTCGAACAGGATGTCGAGCACCGTGCGCACGGCGCGGCGGCGCGGATCGTCCGGCCGGTCGCAATACAGCGAGTCCTTGCGGATGTCGAAATAGAAGGCCGACAGGTCGACGGCGCAGAAATTGTGCAGCGCCGTCGACAGGGTGTGGAAGTCATAGGCCTCGATCGCCCGGCGGATCGTGCCGTCCAGCTCCCACAGCCGGTGCAGCACCCAGCGCTCCAGCTCCGGCAGCTCGGCGGCCGGCAAGCGCTCGCTGTCCTGGAAGCCGTCGAGGGCGCCCAGCAGATAGCGCAGCGTGTTGCGCAGCCGGCGATAGGCATCGGCCTGGTATTTCAGGATCTCCTTGCCGACGCGCATATCCTCGGAATAATCGGTCGAGACCACCCAGAGGCGCAGGATGTCGGCGCCGGACTGATCGACCACCGTCTGCGGCGCCACCACGTTGCCGAGCGACTTCGACATCTTCCGGCTCTGCTCGTCGAGCACGAAGCCATGGGTCAGCACCGCGTCGTAGGGTGCCCGGCCGCGCGTACCGCAGCTTTCCAGCAGCGAGGAGTGGAACCAGCCGCGATGCTGGTCCGAGCCCTCGAGATAGAGGTCGGCCGGCCATTTCAGATCCGGCCGCTGCTCCAGCACGAAGGCGTGGGTCGAGCCGGATTCGAACCAGACGTCGACGATGTCGAGGACCTGCTCGTAATCCTCGGCCTTGAAGGTGTTGCCGAGGAAGAACTGGGCATCGTGCTTGTACCAGGCGTCGGCGCCTTCGAGCTCGAAGGCCGCGGCGATGCGCTGGCACACCGCGGTGTCGCGCAGCGGCTCGCCGGTCGCCTTGTCGACGAAGATCGCGATCGGCACGCCCCAGGCGCGCTGGCGGCTGATCACCCAGTCCGGCCGGCTCTCGATCATCGAGGACAGGCGGTTGTAGCCCTGCTCCGGCACGAAGCGGGTCTGCTTCAGCGCCGCCAGCGCCGTCTCGCGCAGCCCGTTCGTCTCCATCGAGATGAACCATTGCGGCGTGGCGCGGAAGATCAGCGGCGCCTTGGACCGCCAGCTGTGCGGGTAGGAGTGGCGGATCTGGCCACGGGCCAGCAGGCCGCCGGCGGCCTCGACCGCCGCGGTGACGACCTTGTTGGCGTCGCCCTTCTTGCCGTCCGGCCGATAGATCACATGGCCGGCGAACAGCGGCACGCTGACATGGTAGCTGCCGTCCTCGGTCACCGTCTCGGTGGCGGGGATGCCGTGGGCGCGGCCGAGGTCGAAATCGTCGGCGCCGTGGCTGGGCGCGGTGTGGACCAGGCCGGTGCCGGCATCGACCGTGACATGGCCGCCGGGCAGGAACGGCACCTCGAACTCATAGCCCTGCCCCGCCAGCGGGTGGCGGGCGACGGTGCCGGCGAAGTCCGAGCCCGGGAACTTGTCGATCGCGGTCCAGCCGGTGACGGCGATGTCCTTCGCCACCGCCTCGGCCAGCGCCGTGGCCAGCACCAGGGTCTCTCCCGGCCTGGCCAGGCTGCCCTCGGCCACGGTGTCGACCTTGTAGACGCCGTATTCGAAATCCGGGCCATAGGCGATGGCGCGGTTGGCCGGCAGGGTCCACGGCGTGGTGGTCCAGGCCACCGCCGCGGCGCCGTCGAGCGACGGCCGCGACGCCTTGGCCACCGGGAAGCGCACCCAGACCATGTCCGAGGTGATGTCCTGGTACTCGACCTCGGCCTCGGCCAGAGCGGTCTTCTCGACCACCGACCACAGCACCGGCTTCAGCCCGCGATACAGCCCGCCATTCATCAGGAACTTGTGGATCTCGCGGACGATCTGCGCCTCGGCCGGGTCGGTCATGGTCAGGTACGGGTCGGCCCAGTCGCCCATCACGCCGAGGCGCTGGAACTGCTCCGACTGCACCCCGACCCAATGCTTGGCGAAGGCGCGGCATTCCTCGCGGAACTGCAGCACCGGCACCGCGTCCTTGTCCTGGCCGGCCTTGCGGTACTTCTCCTCGATCTTCCACTCGATCGGCAGGCCGTGGCAGTCCCAGCCCGGGACATAGACCGAATCCCGGCCCAGCATCTGGCGGGTGCGGACGACGATGTCCTTCAGGATCTTGTTGACCGCATGGCCGATATGGATGTCGCCATTGGCGTAGGGCGGGCCGTCATGCAGCACGAACTTCTCACGGCCCTTCGAAGCGGCGCGGATCCGGCCGAGCAGGTCGTTCTGCGCCCAGCGGGCCAGCAGCTCCGGCTCCTTCTGCGGCAGGCCGCCACGCATCGGGAAGTCCGTCTTCGGCAGGAAGACGGTGGATCGGTAGTCGGGCGCGGCCGGGGCGGCGGCGCCCGGTGTCTCGGCAGGCTGGACGGTCATGACATGAAGGCTCGTGGATCCACGCGGGGGTCAATACCCGCTTTGACGATCGGATGCCAGCCGGACGACCCGACGGGCCGTGGAGCGGCATGATGCGAGGGGTGCGCGCGGCGCGGTGACCCGACCCCCGTCAGGGGGCCGGGCGGATAATTCGGAACAGGGCGGCCGGCTTGCGCATGGACCCCATCGTACCGGACCGGCGCCCGGGGTCAAGGCGCGCAACCGCCTGGAGAGTACGCCGAGGGTGTGCCAGGATGTGTACGTGTCAACACAGAGGTTGTGCGATGACCGCCACCACCACGATGACGATTCGGATCAGGTCCGATGTAAAAGAAAAGCTCGAACGGATCGCGGTCGGCACGCGGCGGAGCAAGTCGTTCCTCGCTGGCGAAGCGGTTGCAGCCTATGTCGATCGCGAGCTCGAAATCATCGAGGGCATCAAGCGTRGCATGGCCGAAGCAGAGGCCGGACGGATCGTGCCGCACGATGAGGCTATGGCTGAAATCTATGCCGCCATCGAGGCGGCCGAGGCGAAGCGTTCAGGCAAATCGTGAAGCGGCCTGTCGGCTGGTCGCGCGAAGCTCTGGACGACATCAAAGGTCAGGTTGCATTCATCGCGCGGAATAATCCCCTGGCCGCAAGGCGGATCGCCGATCGCCTTCGAGATGCGGGCGAAGCTCTTGGCAACCTCGCTACGGGCCGGCCTGGCCGCGTGACCGGCACCTACGAGACATCGGTGAGCCGCCTCCCCTATATCATCGCCTATGAGCTGCGGCCGATTGCTGGCCGGGAGAGCGTCGTCATTCTGCGCGTGATCCACACAGCGCGGGACTGGCCGGCGGAAGAATGGCCGAACTGACCTGGTAGCGCCCTACCGCGCCAGCGCCTGCCGCGCGGCCTCGCAGTCGCGGTCGATCTGGGCGACCAGGGCCTCGAGCGAGTCGAACTTCTCCTCGCCGCGCAGCCATTCCACCAGCTGCACCCGCAGACGGCGGTGGTAGAGGTCGCCGGAGAAGTCGAACAGATAGGCCTCGAGCAGCGGCGTCTCGGTCCGCCACATCGGCCCGGTGCGATCACAGCACGAAGTCGCCGGCAACCAGGCCGATGGCGCCGTTGAGCTGGATGTGGAAGTCGGAGACGCCGTCGCCATTGACGTCGCCGGCAATGGTGGTGACCCCGCCGGCGACGGCATAGCGCAGCTGGCCGGCGACGCCCGAATAGAGGGCGCTGCCGATGAAGCTGAAGGCCTGGTGGCCGGCGGCGCCGGTGTCGGCGTCGATCGCCGACAGGTCGACCTTGTCCCCCTGGCCGCGGCTGAAATCGGCGATCCGATCGGCCCCGGCGCCGACCGCGCTGTCGGCCGCGTCGAGATAGACGAAGCGGTCGGCCCCGGTGCCGCCGGTGAGCGCGTCCTTGCCGCCGGCCCCGGTGAGGACGTCGTTGCCGGCCCAGCCCTGCAGCACATTGGCGCCGCCGGTCCCGACCAGGATGTCGTCGCCCTGGTTGCTGCCGGTGAGGTTCTCGATGCCGGTCAGCGTGTCGCCGGCGGCATCGCCGCCGCTGGCCGTGCCCGCCGCCAGGTCGACCGCGACCCCGGCCGAGCCGATGTAGTAGCTGGCGGTGTCGAGGCCGCTGCCACCGTCCAACTGGTCGGCCCCGGCGCCGCCGGACAGGGTGTCGGCGCCGGCGCCACCCGCGAGGATGTCGTTGCCGGCGATGCCGTAGAAGATGTTGTCGGTGCCGCTGCCGGTCAGCCTGTCGGCCAGGTTCGACCCGGTCAGGCCCTCGATGTTGATCAGGAGGTCGTCCAGGGCGTCGCCCGCGAGACCGAGGCCGACCTGCAGGTCGACCATCACGCCGGCGGAGCTTGCGGTGTACAGGACCCTGTCGAAGCCCGCGCCGCCATCGAAGTCATCGGCCGCGGCGCTGCCCTCGAGGATGTCGTCGCCCGCACCGCCCGACAATGCGCTGCTTCCGCTGCCGCCCTTCAGCACGTCGTTGTGGTCCGACCCGATCAGGTTTTCGATGCTGATGAAGCTGTCACCCGCGGCGTCGCCGCCCGTTCCAATCCCGGCGACAAGATCCACCTGCACCCCCGCGGCCGAATGGGCGTAGGACGCGGTGTCGATCCCGGCGCCGCCGTAGAGCGCGTCCGCCCCGGCGCCCCCTTCCAGCGTGTTGCTGCCGGAATCGCCGCCCAAAGTGTCGGCGAAGCCGCTGCCGCGCAGGCTCTCAAAGCCCGTCAGCGCATCGCCCTCGGCATCGCCGCCGGCGCCCATTCCACTGGCGAGGCCGACCGTGACGCCGGCGGCGGAATGCTCATAGCTGGCGGTGTCGACGCCGGCACGCCCATCCAGGACGTCGGCGCCGGCGCCACCCTCCAGCTGGTTCGCCCCGGCATCGCCGCGCATGGAGTCGTTGAAGCCCGACCCCAGAGCGTTCTCGATCTGCACATACGTGTCGCCCGCGGCCTCGCCGGCGGTTCCGCCGGTGACGAGGTCTACAGCGACCCGCGCGGCGGCGAGCGAATAGTCGACCGTATCCACGCCATCGCTGCCGGACAGGGTATCGGCGCCCGTACCGCCCACGAGCAGGTCGTCGCCGGCCCCGCCGGACAGGCTGTCGGCGCCGCCGCCGCCCCTGAGCACATCGTCGCCGGCGACGCCATTCAAGGCTTCGCCCTGGCTGCCGCCGATCAGGACGTCGTCATATGCCGAGGCGAAGACGGCTTCGATACTCTGCAGCACATCGCCCTCGGCATCGCCGCCGATCCCCGTGCCGGCGGTCAGGTTCACGGTCACGCCGGACGGAGAATCGGTGTAGAGGACGGTGCTGCCGTAATAGCCGCCCCCGGGGGCGCCAATGAGGGTGTCGGCCCCGGCGCCGCCCTGCATCCTGCCGCCGCCCAAGCCCAGGGTCAGGATGTCGTGTCCGGCGCCGCCCGTGAGGAGGCTGTTGCTTACGTTGGAGGCTCCTGTCAGGACATCGTCGAAGGCCGAGCCGACCACCCCGTCGAAGTAGATGTCGTACTTGTCGCCCTGGGCATCGCCGCCGGAGGCCACGCGGGTTGTCAGGTTGACGGTGACGCCGGCGCTGGAGCCGGCATAGGACAGGTGGTCAATGCTGTAGCGGCCGCCGTGCATCACATCGGCTCCGGCCCCTCCCTCGAGCAAGCCTCCGCCGTCATTCCCGAGGATGTCGTCTCCGGCGCCGCCGAACAGATCGTTCGCACCCGTGCCGCCAGAGAGGATGTCGTTACCGCCCAGCCCGAAGATCTGGTCGTCGCCGCTGGTGCCGAACAGGGAATCGTTGCCATTGGTGCCGATAATCGTGGCCATCGCTGAATTCTCCCCGGAATGCGGATCAAAAACCGACTCGAAATATTGCCGCGGATTGTAGCAGGCCGGACGGCGGTGCCGCCCGGCCCGGTGCGATCACAGCACGAAGTCGCCGGCGACGAGGCCGATGGCGCCGGTGAGCCGGATGTTGAAGTCCGAGACGCCGTCGCCGTCGACATCGCCGCCGATGACGGTGACGGCACCATCGGAGAGGAAACGCAGCTGCCCGGCGACGCCGGTATAGGCGGCGGTGCCGATGAAGCTGAAGGCCTGGTTGCCGGCGACGCCGGTGTCGGCGTCGATCGCCGACAGGTCGATCCGGTCGCCCTGGCCGTGGCTGAAATCGGCGATCACATCGGCGTTCACCCCGACCGCACTGTCGAACACGCTGCCATAGATGAAGCGGTCGGCCCCGGCGCCGCCGAGGAGCGTGTCCTTGGCGCCGGCCCCGGTGAGGGCGTCGTCGCCGCCCCAGCCCCGCAGCACATTGGCGCCAGCATCCCCGGCCAGGATGTCTTTGGCCAGGTTGCTCCCGGACAGGCCCTCGATGCTGGTCAGCGTGTCGCCCTGGGCATCGCCGCCGCTGGCCGTGCCGGTCGTCAGGTTGACCGCGACCCCGGAAATGCGCGTAGTAGCTGGCGATGTCGCTGCCGCTGCCGCCGTCGATCTGGTCAGCCCCGTACTCGCCGGACAGGATGTCGGCACCGCCGCGGCCCGACAGGACATCAATGCCGGCGGAGCTGTGAAAGATGTTGTCCGCGTCGCTGCCGAGCAGCGTGTCGGCATAGGGGCTCCCGGTGAGGCCCTCGATGCTGATGAGGGTATCGCCCTTGACGCCGACCACGGTGCCAACGCCGAGCTGCAGGTCGGCCACCACCTGGCCGTCGGTGTACAGAACCGTGTCGAAACCGGCACCACCATCGAAGACGTCGCCGTGGGTCAGGTCGCCCCGGTTAACCTTGAGGGTATCGTCGCCTGCCCCGCCCGACAGCGTGCTGCTGACCAGGCCGGCTTTCAGTATGTCGTCATGGTCCGACCCGATCAGGTTCTCGATGCCGCTGAGGGAGTCGCCCGCGGCGTCGCCCCCGGTTGCGGTTCCGTGGGCGA
Organism: Inquilinus sp. YAF38; assembly: GCF_052113205.1. Taxonomy (NCBI): domain Bacteria; kingdom Pseudomonadati; phylum Pseudomonadota; class Alphaproteobacteria; order Rhodospirillales; family Rhodospirillaceae; genus Inquilinus; species Inquilinus sp. YAF38. The sequence goes on from NZ_JBFRCU010000038.1 coordinate 19,461, forward strand.
GATCGACCTGCACCCCCGCGGCCGAATGGGCGTAGGAGGCGGTGTCGATCCCGGCGCCGCCGTGGAGCGCGTCCGCCCCGGCCATTCCTTCCAGCGTGTTGCTGCCGCCATCGCCGGCCAGGGTGTCGGCGAAGGCGCTGCCCCACAGGTTCTCGAAGGCAGTCAGCACATCGCCCTGGGCATCGCCGCCGGACGCGGCCCCGGTGGCGAGGCTGACCGTGACACCGGCGGCAGAATGCGCATAGCTGGCAGTGTCGATGCCGCTGCGTCCGTCTAGGGTGTCCGCGCCTGCACCGCCCTCCAGCACATCCGCTCCGTCCGGCGAGAAATTACCCGGATCGGTGCCCACCATAATATCGTTGAAATTCGTCCCGATCGTAATTTCGATATAGTACAGGTCGTCGCCTGCGGCATCACCCCTGGATCCGGCTTCACCAGAGATGGAAATCGGGCCGGCGGACAACGAATAGTCGACCGTGTCCACACCGTCCATGCCGTTGAGACGATCAGCTCCGGCGCTGCCGTACAGATGGTCATCGCCATCCCACCCGTAAACCTGATCGTCGGCACCGGTGCCGAACAGGACATCATCACCACTGGTGCCATTTATGTCGGCCATCGCTGAATTCTCCCCGAAATGCGGAATAAAAACCGACTCGAACCATTGCCGCCGATTGTAGCAAGCCGAAGGCGATGCCGCAGGGGAGAGGCGCGCTACCGGGCCAGCACCTGCCGGGCGGCCTCGCAGTCGCGGTCGATCTGGGCGACCAGGGCCTCGAGCGAGTCGAACTTCTCCTCGCCGCGCAGCCATTCCACCAGCTGCACCCGCAGGTGGCGGTGGTAGAGGTCGCCGGAGAAGTCGAACAGATAGGCCTCCAGCAGCGGCGCCTCGGTCCGCCACATCGGCCGGATGCCGAGATTGGCGACGCCGTCATGCCACGTCAGCGGCCCGCCCTCGTCCACGGCGCAGCGCACGGCGTAGATGCCGTAGGCCGGGCGCAGGAAGTCGCCGAGCTCGACATTGGCGGTCGGGAAGCCCAGCTCGCGGCCGCGCTTGTCGCCATGCTCGACCCGGCCCTCGATCTCCCAGGCCCGGCCCAGGATCTCGGCGGCGCCATGGGTGTCGCCGGCGGCCAGCAGCTCGCGCGCCCGGCTGGAGGAGTAGAGGCCGCCGGTCTCGTCCGAGGCCTGGGTGACGATGGTGACGCCGAAGCCGAGCCGCCGGCCGAAGCCGGTCAGCGTCTCCGGCGTGCCGGCGCGGCGGTGGCCGAAGCAGAAATCATAGCCGACCACGACGTGACGGGCGCCGAGCGACCGGACCAGCACGGTCTCGATGAAATCCTCGGCCGAGCGGGCAGCGAAGGCCTGGTCGAAATGCAGCACCACATGCAGGTCGACGCCCAGCGCCTCCAGCAGCCGCGCCTTGATCCGGAACGGGGTCAGCCGGAACGGCGGGTCGTCGGGGCGGAACAGGCTGCGCGGATGCGGCTCGAAGCTGAGCACGCAGACCGGCACGCCGAGCCGCCGCGCCTCGGCCTGGGCCGCCGCGACCACGGTCTGGTGGCCGCGATGCACGCCGTCGAAATTGCCGATGGCGACCACCGTGCCGCGCGCCGCTGCCGGCAGGTTTTCGGTGTGGCGGAAGATCTGCATGGGCCTCGTCCCGGCCCGGCCGGTCGTGCCGGGCCCGTTGGATATAGCGAGGACCGGCGCTGCCAGCCAGGGGGCAGGCTTGCGCAAGCCGGCGGCTAGGACGGCGTCGCGCCCGTCCGGCGCCGGCCGGGCAGCAGCAGCGCGGTCGGCGCCAGGCGGCGCTGCACCAGATAGATCGGCCCGGCCGGCATGTTGTCGGTGACCACCAGATGCAGCGTTACCGTGCCGCCGGGCGGAACCGTGCCGCCCTCGAACACAAGACCGTCATGCGGCTCGTCGACAACCCGGCCGGAGGCGAAGCCCTCGGCCCAGATCGACCGTGTCACATGCGGCCCCTGGGCGAAGGACAGGCCGTCATCATAGGTGCTGCCCTCGCCGCGCTGCCGCTCCAGCTCCACCGGAAAGTCCTGCCAGGTCTGGTTGGTGTCGTTGCGCACCACCTTGGTCAGGGCGAAGCCGGTGAGATGGGCGGTGGCGATGCGGTTGCCGAAGCCGGTGGTCAGCCCGGTGATGGTCAGCGCCGCCTCGCCATTGCCGGTGATCCGCTCGACCACCACGAAGGGATCGTCGAGCCGACCGGTCCCGCTGGCGGATTCGAGCACGAAGCCGCCCTCGGCATCGCTGAACACCAGCCCCGCGGCCGAGACCTCGCCCGCCTGCGCCGCGCCCGCAAGTCCCAGGCCCAGCAGCAGGCCGGCCAGCGCCGCGCGGCGCCTCATGGCCCGGCCCGGGCGACGCGCCGCGGCGGCGGCAGGGACGCGGTCGGCTGGACCCGCCGCTGCACCACATAGAAATGCGCCGACGGCGTGTTGTCGGTGACCACGACGCGCAGCACCACCGTCGCGCCGGGCGCCACCGTGCCGTCGTGAAACAGCACCATGTCGCGCGGCTCGTCATACATCTGGGCCGCGGTGAAGCGGTCGGCGCGGATGCCGCGCACCGCGTCGGGCGCCTGGGCGAAGGACAGGCCGTCGCCATAGGGGCTCTGGTCGCCGCGCTGCTCCTGCAGCTCGACCGGGAAGTCGCGCCAAGTCTCCGCGGTGTCGTTGTGCACCACCTTGACCAGGGCGAAGCCGGCCAGATGCGCGGTGCCGACCCGGTTGCCGAAGGCCGGCGTCAGCCCGGTGACGGTGAGCGCCGCCTCACCCTTGCCGGTGATCCGCTCGACCACCACGAAAGGGTCGTCCAGCCGCCCTGTCCCGGTCGCGGATTCGAGCACGAAGCCGCCTTCCGCGTCGCTGAAGGTGATCCCCGCGACCGTCATCTCTGCCGCGTTGGCGGCCACCCCCCATGCCGCCAGGACGATGACGGGGGCGCATAACGCCGAGCGCCTCATGCCGGTCAGTGTGGCCGTCCGCCGCCTCGCGGTAAAGGGGCTCGCGACAAAGGCCGATCGCCGCGATTTGCTTTTATGTTTATTTATCATAAAGCTTTAGATAATGACTCGCCGCCGTTGCCGGCCCGCCGAAACCGACCGCGAGCCTATGACTGCAGAGCTGACCGAAGCCGCCATCGCCGTCCTCCGGGCCAATGACCGGGGCAGCCATACCGTGCCGACCGCCGCCAGCCCGGCCGCGGCGCAGCGGAACTGGGATTCCGGCCTGGCCGCGATCGGCCTCGCCCAGTTCGACGAGGACCGCGCCTGGACCGAGATCGAGACCCTGCTGAGCGGGCAGAAGCCGGACGGCATGGTGCCGCACATCCTGGTCCATCGCGGCGACGCCGGCGATGTCCCGGACGGCGGGCCGGCCCTCACCCACCCGCCGGTCGCAACCACCGCCACCCGCCATCTGTTCGAGCGCTTCGGGGTGCGGCGGTCGCGCCCCCGCCTGCGGGGCCTGGCGCCGAAGCTGCTGGCCTGGCACCGCTGGTTCGCCGCGGCGCGGGACCCCGAGGGCACCGGGCTGGCGGCGATCATCGATCCCGAGGAGAGCGCGATGGCGGGCAGCCCGGCCTGGGGCGCCGCGCCGGCCCCGTTCCGGGTCGCCGACATCGGCTTCAACGCCATGCTGCAGCGCGCCAACCGCGACCTGCGCTTCCTGCTCGACATGGTCGACGACCGCGCCGGCATGGCCGAGGTCGACCGCATCATCTCCACGACCCGGGCGGCGCTGGAAGCCTGCTGGGTCAGGGCCGACGGCGCCTATCATTCGCGCGACGCCGGCAGCGGCCGCCCGATCGGCCGGCCCGGCATCGGCGGCCTGCTGCCGCTCTACGCCGATCCGGCCCTGGCGACGCGGCACCCGGCCCTGCCGGCCCGGCTGGAGCATTGGCTGGGCCGGGCCGCCGTCGCGGTGCCGAGCGTCGAGCCCGGCCAGCCCGAATTCGATCCCGGGCGCCCCTGGCGCGGCGCGGTCTCGCTGCCGGTCAACTGGATGCTCTATGACGGGATCAAGCGCGCCGGCCGGCACGACCTGGCGGCGCGCATCCGCCGCGACAGCATGGCCGTTGCCGCTCGCAGCGGCTTCCGCGAATACTTCGACCCGATCACCGGCGAGGGGCTCGGCGGCACCGACGCCTCCTCGACCGCAGCCATGGTGCTGCTGTTCGCCGGCCTTGAGGACTGACCACGGGACGGGCGCATGGCGGATCGCAAACGGGTGGGTATCGTCGAACTCGCCCGATCGCTCGGACTGTCGACCTACACCGTCTCCCGCGCGCTCAACGGCCACAGCGACGTCGCCGACGACACCCGCAAGCGGGTGGTGGCGGCGGCGGCCGAGGTCGGCTACATGCCGAACGCGCTCGGCCGCACCCTGCGCCGCGGCCGGACCGACGCGGTCGGCTTCCTGCTGACGCCGTCACCCGCCGGCCTGGTCGACAGCTATTTCCTGCCGCTGCTGACCGGCATCGACGCGGTGCTGGCCCCGGCGGGCTATGCCGTGCTGGTCGCCGGCGCCGCGCCGGACTGCCAGGAGCTCGAGGTGCTGCGCCGGCTGGTCGAAGGCCGGCGGGTCGACGCGGTGATCCTGACCCGGGTGCGGGTCGACGATCCGCGCGCCGACTATCTGCGCCGGCTGGACTTCCCCTTCGCCATGCTCGGCCGCGACAGCGAGCGGCCGGAGACGCCCTTCGTCGACGCCGACCATCGGGCCAGCGGCCGGGCCGCCACCGCCTGGCTGGCCGCCCGCGGCCATCGCCGCATCGGCCTGATCAACACGCCGGCCCAGGTCAATGCCAGCCGGCAGCGGCTGATCGGATGGCAGGACGGGCTGGCCGAGGCCGGGCTGGCCGCCGACCCGGCCTGGCACCGCTGCGGCGACTACACCGCCGAGACCGGCCGGCGCCAGGCCCAGGCGCTGCTGGAATTGTCGCCGCGGCCGACGGCGATCCTGTGCGGCAATGACGAGATGGCGTTCGGCGCCGCCGAGGCGGTGCGCGCCGCCGGCCTGCTGGTCGGCGTCGACGTCTCGATCATCGGCTGCGACGACATCCCGATCGCGGCGCTGGCCAACCCGCCGCTGACCACCTTCCGCACCTCGCAGCGCCCTTTCGGCGAATGTCTGGCCCAACAGGTCCTGGCGCTGCTGCGCGGCGAGACGCCGCCGTCGCAGCTGGGCGTGCCGGAGCTGGTCGAGCGCGGCTCGGCCGGGCCGGCGCCGCCCGAGGCCGGCTAGATCGGAGTGAGCCAGGGCCGGATCGGGGGTCATTCCCGCTGTAAACACATTGTGCAATTGTATTAATCGGCGACCACGTTCATGCTATGTTCCATGAACAAGGCGCAGACCGATTCGGCCCCCGAGGCCTCGGCCGCTCCGCAGGAGGAGCGGGCGGCGGATCTGTGCGTGGTGGCGGAGCTGGTCGAGATCCAGATGTCGATCGCCCGGGCGACGCAGCAGGAGGCGCTGTCGGCGCCGCAGCCCGGGGTCGATTACTGCCAGCGGATCGCCACCGTCTCGCGCGCCGTGCGGCTGACCCTGCTGCTCAAGGACAAGCTGTCGCGTCAGGCCGCCGAGCGGCGCAAGGCCGCGGCGCAGCGCGAGGCGGCGCAGGAGGACTGGCACGCGCTGCGGGTCCGGCTGGCGATGATGTCGGCCGCCTCTGAGGTGTCCGAGGACGAGGAGGAGGCCGACCGCCGCGCCGACGAGGTCTGCGAGCGGCTGGAGCGGCCGGAGGTGGCGGAGCTGGTGGAAGCCAGCCGGGCCGAGGTCGCGGTGGCGGCGCTGTGCCGGCGCTGGGGCTACCCGGTGCAGGTGAAGCAGTGGCTGGAGATGGCCGACGAGGCCCTGGAGGAGCTGGGCTTCATTCCGCCGGAGGACGGCGAGGATGATCCCGAGGATCCGCCCGAGCCCCGCTCGGCTGCTCCCGGCCGCCGCAAGCCGCCGGACACGGGGTGACCGCGTAGGTTGGGTTCGCGTCTTCGCGAACCCAACATGTCGCCGCCATCGCGGCCCCCCGATCCTGTTGGGTTCGCTGCCGCGAACCCAACCTACGACACCGATTTGCGCAGCCTTCCACTCCCCCTCCCCTTGCGGGAGGGGGTTGGGGGAGGGGTCTGCGCGCGTCCGCGCGCCGCCGCCGTCCGCTTTCCCAAACAAAACCTCGTCATCCCCGCGAAAGCGGGGATCTCGTCACGCCGATAGAGATTCCCGCTTTCGCGGGAATGACGGCAAAAGGATGGATTGCTGCTCTGAAAACGTCTCGCCCTGCGGAAGAGGCCAGAGGCGCTTGCACCTTCGGGTGAGAAGGTTTTGTCGAAGCTCGACCCGGGACCTGCGAGAGGGTCGATGCGAAGAGGGTCCACATTGGCCCCTGTCCGAAGGCGCCGACGTGACCTGACTCTAATCCACCCGCAGATCGTCGCGCCGGACCACGTCGCGCAGCGGCCCCAGCGCTTGCAGCAGCGCTGCCACGCTGCGGCCTTCGCCCGGATGGATCCAGCCGGCGGCGACGTCGGCGGCCGGGGCCAGGACGAAGCCGCGCTCCGCCATCCGCGGATGCGGCACCACCAGCTCCGCCCGGTCGACGACGCGATCGCCGTACAGCAACAGGTCGAGATCGATCAGCCGCGGCCCGTTCGGGCGGCTGGGGACCCGGCCGATCTCCGCCTCCGCCGCCTTCAGCCGCGCCAGCAGCGCCTCGGGCGAAAGCGCGGTGCGGGCGGCGACGCACATGTTGAGGAAGGCGCCCTGGTCGGTGTCGTACATCGGCGCCGTCTCATAGACGGCGGAGACCGCGTCGACCGTCGTCTCGCGGCGCAGCCAGGCGATCGCCCGGCGCAGATTGGCCTCGCGGTCGCCGAGATTGGTGCCGAGCGCGAACAGGACGGGGATCATGGCTTGCTCCGGGATCGCGTTTCGCCGCGAATCGGCCGATCGGTGTCGCGGCCCCTGTGGCGCGAGGCGGCGGCGTTATGGCCTTGTCCGGCGGAAATGTCGAGCCGGGCGGCGCCGCGATGGTGTATGCCGGGCCGGACGCCTGAACGGGACCTCGCCATGGCTGAAGCCGCCGCCCTGCTGGGCAAGCCGATCGCGGAGCGGATCCGATCGCGGATGCTGGCGGAGACGCCGCCGGGCCTCCACCCCTGCCTGGCCGTGGTGGTGGCCAGCGACGACGCCGCGGTCGCCCGCTATGCCGCCGCCAAGCAGCGCACCGCCGACGCGCTGGGCCTCGGCTTCCGGGTCGAGACGGTCGATCCGGCCGGGGGCCAGGCGCTGCTCGACGCCCGCATCGCCACGCTGTCGACCGATCCCGCGGTGCACGGCATCCTGCTGGAGCTGCCCCTGGGCGCCGGGTTGGATGTCGAGATCGCGATCCGGCAGCTCGACCCGCTGAAGGATGTCGACGGGCTGACGCCCCACAATCTCGGCCTGATCGCCGCCGGGCGGGAGGCCGACGCGCTGCTGCCGGCCACTCCGGCCGCCTGCATCCGGCTGGCCGAGACCGCAGCCGACCTAAAGGGCGCCCGCGCCGTGGTGGTCGGCCGCGGCCGCGCCGTCGGCCGGGCCCTGGCGCCGATGCTGGTCAACCGCGACGCCACGGTCACGGTGTGCCACAGCCGCACCCGCGACCTGTCCGCCGCGGTCGCCGCCGCCGACATCGTCTTCGTCGCCGCCGGCCGGCCCGGGCTGGTCGCCGGGGCGATGGTCCGGCCAGGCCAGGTGGTGGTCGATGCCGGCATCTCGGTGGTCGACGGCCGGGTGGTCGGCGATGTCGATGCCGACAGCGTCCGCCCGGTCGTCGCGGCGCTGACGCCGGTGCCGGGCGGCGTCGGGCCGCTGACCGCGACCCTGATCTTTGCCAATCTGCTGCAGGCGGTCGAACTGCAGCGCCGTGCCGGGAGGCTCTGATGACGACCGAAGCCGAAGACAGCCTGTGGCGCTGGCCGCTGGCCACCTTCCGCGACACCCTGGCCAGCGATTCGCCGACCCCCGGCGGCGGTTCGGCGGCGATGGTGTCGGCGACGCTCGGCCTCGGCCTGGTGGTGATGGCGCTGCGCATCACCGCCAACAAGACGGCCGACCGGAGCTTCCTGGACACTCTGATCCTGTCGGGCGAGCGGCTGATCGCCGAGCTGTCGGCCCATGCCGAGGCCGACATCGCCGTGTTCGACGGCTATATCGCGGCGCTGAAGCTGCCGAAGGCGACCGAGGACGAGAAGGCGGCCCGCCGCGACGCACTGCGGCAGGCGACCATCGCCGCCACCGAGATCCCGCTGAACGCGGCCCAGACCGCGCTGGAGGGGATAGACCTGGCCAACCAGGCGGCCACGCTGGCGGCGACCCAGATCGTCAGCGATGTCGGCGCCGGGGCGGCGACGCTGCGCGGCGCGGTCGAGGCGGTGCTCTATGCCGTCGACGTCAATCTGCGCGGCCTCGACGACTCCGCCCGCCGCCAGGTCTATGCCGACAGCCGCGACCGGCTGCTGGCCGCCGCCGAGCAGCGCGCCGGGGGCATCGCCCGGCTGGTGCGCGACCGGCTGCGTTGAGACCGGGCGATTCACGGGACTCGGGTGGTTTCTCCGGCGCTCTGATTCGGCGCGACTCCGCCGTCCCGGCCCGCCGATGCGGCTGCAGCGACGATCCAGCCACAGATCTCAATCTAACGGCTTGGATTTGCTTATGAATCTCCAGATCACCCGAAATGCGGGGCGATTCCAGGGGCGTTGCGGCGCTGTTACATTCGCGCCGCCCCTCGGGCTTCGATGGTTTTCCGTTTCCAAAATCCGAACAATCAGTTAACCCCGGTCGCGAATGGCCATGCAGGACGGTGGTGCATCCCTGCAACACTGCGCGCAATTCGCAACAGCATGGTCCATTTCAATTGCGGTCTACGCCCGACCATCGTAAATCCAAAGGGAGCGGTCTGGTCGCAGCCCTTGAAGGAAGCGGGGGACGAGACCTCGGTTGAACCGTGATCAGCGAGGTATTGGATATGAAGAAGAACTTGATGTACGCCGTCGGCGCGGCCGCCCTGCTCGTTGCAGCCCCGGCGATGGCGCAGGAGTATCAGGCCACCGGTCTCTATGTTGGTGCTGGCGCCGGCGTCAACATCCGCCAGAATGACGACTGGAGCGTCAAGAACACCAACATCGACGGCCGGTCGCGCTATGACATCGGCCCGGCCGGCGACATCTACCTCGGCTACGACTGGGGTTCGTTCCGTGCGGACGCCGAAGTCAGCCTGCGCACCAACGATATCAAGGACGTCAAGGTTGGCGGCCAGACCATCGCCAAGAATGGCCACCTCCGCACCATCGGCATCATGGCCAATGGCTACTACGACTTCGACTTCGGGTCGCCGTTCGTGCCGTACATCGGCGCCGGTGTCGGTGTTGCCCTGCTGAACTCCGAGATCAAGGCCAACGGCAACACGTTCAACGACTTCAACACCCAGTTCGCCTATCAGGGCATCGCGGGTGTGGCGTACAACTTCCAGCCGAACATCGCCTTCAATCTCGAGTATCGTTACTTCGGCAACACCAAGCCGACCTTCGACGATCAGGGCGTCAAGCTGAAGTACGACGCCAGCAACAACCACACCATCCTGCTGGGCGTGCGCTACACCTTCGCCCCGGCCCCGGCCGCGCAGGAAGTGGTCGAGACGACGCAGGCCCGCAGCTACCTGGTGTTCTTCGACTTCGACAGCTCGCGTCTGACCCCGGAAGCCAAGCAGATCGTGGCCTCGGCCGCTGCTGACGCCCTCCAGGGCAAGACCACCCGCATCGACGTCACCGGCCACACCGACCGTTCGGGTTCGGACCGGTACAACCAGGCCCTGTCGGTGCGTCGCGCCGAGTCGGTCCGTCGCGAGCTGGTCGCGGACGGCGTTGCCGACAGCCTGATCGTCACCCGCGGCGTCGGCGAGTCCGATCCGCTGGTCCCGACCGCCGACGGTGTGCGCGAGCCGCAGAACCGCCGCGTCGAGATCGTCCTGAACTAAGACGGTCGTTAAAGATCCCATCGGGAGATTGGGGCGTCCTTCGGGGCGCCCCTTTCTTCATCCGGGGTCCGGCAAAATCTCCACTCCTTCGTCATCCCCGCGAAAGCGGGGATCTCATCATGCCCAAACCGGATAGAGGTTCCCGCTTTCGCGGGAATGACGATTGAAGGAAGGTCCGCAGGGACGCTGTCAGCCCGTCGCAGCCGCGCGCGCGACGAAGCCGGCATTGGCGAAGCCGGGCTTGGCATAGGCCAGCGGATGGCCGGACACATCGTCGATGCCGCCGCCGGCGGCGCGCAGCACCGCATCGGCCGCCGCGGTGTCCCATTCCATGGTCGGGCCGAAGCGGAGATAGAGATCCGCCTCCCCCGCCGCGATCAGCACGATCTTCAGCGAGCTGCCGAGGATTCGCCGCTCGGCGACATGGCGGCCCTGCAGCGCGTCGTCCAGCCGGGAATCGTCGCGATGCGACCGGCTGGTCAGCACCACCAGCCCCTCCGCCGGCGCTGGCCGCACGGCGATCCGCCGGGGCGCCTCGTCGCCCCGCTGCTGCCATGCCTCGCCGCCGGCCGCCCAGAAGCGGCGGTCGAAGGCCGGAGCCTCGACCACGCCGAGCACCGGCAGGCCGTTCACCACCAAGCCGATATTGACGGTGAATTCGCCGTTGCGGCGCAGGAACTCCTTGGTGCCGTCGACCGGGTCGACCAGCCAGAAGCGGTCGGCCGCCGCCGGGATTCCGTGGGCGGCGCAATGCTCCTCCGCCACCACCGGCACGCCGGGCAGCAGGGCACGCAGCCCAGRCAGGATCAGCGCCTCGGCGGCGTGGTCGGCGGCGGTGACCGGGCTGCCGTCCTCCTTGCGCAGGCTGGCGCCGTCGAAGCTGTTGTAGATCTCCATCACCACCCGGCCGGCGCGGCGGGCGAGATCGACGACAGCCTCGACCGGCGGCAGCGCATCGGCCGCCATCACGCGGCCTCGCGCAGCGCCGACCAAGTCTCGTCCAGCGCCAGGCTGAAGCGGTGCAGCATCTCGGCCACACCGGCCTCGTCGATGATCATCGGCGGGCAGAAGCCGATGACGTCGCCCGGCATGGCGCGGGTCAGCAGGCCATGCGCCTGGGCCCGGCGGACCAGCCCGGCGCCGATGCCACGGGCCTTGTCGAAATTGGTCCGGGCGGCCTTGTCGGCCACCAGCTCGGCCCCGGCGATCAGGCCGAGGCCGCGCACCTCGCCGACCAGCGGATGCCCGGCATAACCCCGCAGCCCCTCCTGCAGCGCCGCGCCGACCCGGCGGACGCGGTCGACAATCTCCATCTCGTGGTAGATCTTCAGCGTCTCCAGCGCCACCGCCGCAGCCACCGGATGGCCGCCATAGGTGTTGCCGTGGCCGAACATGCCGTGCTTGTCGCTGCCCGCCACCAGCGCCTCGTAGACCGGGCCGGAGACCAGCGTCGCCGCGATCGGCAGGAAGCCGGCCGACAGCTGCTTGGCCACGGTCATGATGTCCGGCCGGATGCCGAAGCTGTCGCAGCCGAACCAGTTGCCGGTGCGGGCGAAGCCGCAGATCACCTCATCGGCGATGAACAGGATGTCGTGCCGGCGCAGCACCTCCTGCACCTTCTCGAAATAGGTGCGCGGCGGCACGATCACGCCGCCCGCGCCCATCACCGGCTCGGCGATGAAGGCGGCCACCGTCTCCGGCCCTTCGGCCTGGATCGTCGCCTCCAGCTGCGCGGCCAGGCGGGTGGCGTAGTCCTCCTCGCTCTCGCCCGGCTCGGCGCCATGATAGTGGTGCGGCGTATCGACATGCACCACCCGGCCGACCGGCAGGTCGAAGCCGTCCTGGGCATAGGCCAGGCCGGTCAGGCTGCCCGCCATCACGGTGACGCCGTGATAGCCCTTGCGGCGGGCGATGATCTTCTTCTTCTCCGGCCGGCCCAGCGCGTTGTTGACGTACCAGACGATCTTGACCGCCAGGTCGTTGGCCTCGGAGCCGGAATTGACGAACAGCGCCCGCTCCAGCGGCTTCGGCGCGATCGCCATCAGCGCCTCGGCCAGGTCGACCAGCACGTCCGGCACCTTGCCGCCGAAGGCGTGGTAGAAGGGCAGCTGCCGCATCTGCCGCGTCGCCGCCTCGACCAGCCGCTCCTGATCGAAGCCGAGCCCGGCGCACCACAGGCCGGCCAGCCCCTCGATGTATTCGCGCCCTTCCTCGTCATAGACGTGGATGCCCTTGCCGCGGCTGATCACCATCGGCCCGGCCTCGCGATGGGCGCTGAGGTTGGTGTAGGGGTGCAGCAGGTAGGCGACGTCCCGCGCGGCGGTGGAATTGGGGATCACGGGCGGCGTCCTCCGGCTGTTCCTTGGTCTCCGCCATGGTTACCGAAAGGTAAGGCATCCGTCCCGGGCGTTTCGCGCATGGCAGGGGGAAGGCGCGGGGACGCCACGGCGGCCGCTAGGGAGGGCTGCCGCCCGGCGAGATCGCCAAATCCGTCGCCGCCGGCAGACGCGGCGAGACCAGCCGCAGCGTCTCGGCAACCCGGCGGATCACAACCGCGGCCGCCGAGACGCGGCGCAACGCCGGCAGTTCAACCGCCATCCAGGACAGGTAGGCCATCGGCAGAGTGACAAGCACCATCAGTGGAAAGAGCTGCGGCCACAGCAGCCCGGGCCAGAGGCTGGCCAGGATCTGGCCGAGTGGCCAGTGCCAGATATAGGCGGCATAGGACAGCTCCCCAACCCGGCCATAGCCGAGGATCCAGCCTTTCGGCACCAGAGCGAGCCAAAGCGCGCCCATGGCGCAGGTCAGGATCGAGGTCAGCTCCGCCCACGCCGTGCCCCGCACCAGCACGGTCAGGCCGCCGAACGCTGCGACCAGCCAGAGGGACAGCGGAATCCAGCGGCGGTAATGATAAAGCGCGACGCCGATCATGAAGCTGATGCCGAAGCCGGCCATGGCGTCGACGGGGACGATCAGGCGCGCGTTCGTGCCGAAGGTGACAGCGAGATAGAGGCCGGCAACGGCGGTCAATGTCAGTGGCAGTCGCCGCGGGTGCAGCCATCCGGCAGCCCACAGCAGCGCCAGCACAATATAGCAGAGGATCTCGTAGAGCAGCGTCCACAACGACGGATTGACCAGGATCGGGTACGGAGCGGTCTCGAACACGCCAGGCAGGTCGGGCACGAACAGCCCGCTTGCGGCCTTCGGCAAGAAGAGCCACGTGTCCAGCCGGCTGAAATAGCCAAGGACCGGCAGATTGGTCATGAGCGGCCCGATCACGAAGACCATGATGGCGGAAAACAGCAGCAGCGGCGGGAAGATCCGCATTGCCCGGGCCGCGGCATAAGCGCTGAGCGAGGCCCGCTTGTCCAGGCTCATCGCCACCATGATGCCGCTGAACAGGAAGAACAGCCTCAGCGCGTTCTTGCCCATCAGGATCAGTGCCGCCACGAACGCAGGATCGTACTGTTGATAGTAGGGTTTCAGACCGCTGATCTCGATCGAATGGACGAAGATGATGAACAGCGCACCGATCATGCGGCACAGATGGAAGTTGTTCTGACGCGACTCCATCGCCTGGTGCAGTGTCCGCAAACGGGCCTCCATGGCGTCCGGCGCCGCTGCTGCGGACGACCGACATCGCATCGACCTTCTTCTGCAGGCGACATGGCCCCGCCCCGCAGCCATGCGCGTCGACATACGTGGCTGGTCGATCGAGCATCCGGCACGACACGATTATCGATCAAGGCGGCCACAAGGCGAGCAGGGCTACCCGAAGGACGGAGGGCCCGGCTATTTCAGCCCTCCTGCGCCTCGTGCCGGCGGCCGAGCGCGACGGCGAGGGTCAGGGCCAGGCAGGGCGTGGCCGAGAGCGAGCGGAAGGCGTCGATCTCGCCCTCATGCACCACGAAGCAGGCATCGGCGATCGGGTAGACCGGGCTGAGGTCGCTGTCGGTGATGGCGACGATCGGCACCCCGGCGGCGCGGGCCCGGCGCACCACCTCCTGCACGTCCGGCGCGTAGCTGCGGAAGGTCACGACGAAGAGGGCATCGCCCGGGCGGATCGCGCGCGACTGCTCTGCCAGCATGCCGCCGAAATTGTCGAGCAGATGCACCGGCCGGTCGAGCTGGGCCAGCAGATAGGACAGGTAGACCGCGATCGGGAAGGACCGGCGCTGGGCGGCCAGATGGATGCAGTCGGCCCGCGCCAGGATGTCGACCGCCCGGGCGAACACCGCCGGGTCGACGTCGCCGCGCAGCCGCTCCAGCGCGCCGACCGAGATGTCGATGAAGGCATTGAGCGGGCCGGACGAGGTCTCCGCGCCGCCGAAGCGGGCGTCGAGCGTGCGGATGCGCGCCTCATAGCTCGGCATCCGCTCCACCAGCTGGGCCCGGAACAGGCGCTGCATCTCGGAGAAGCCGTCGAAGCCCAGCGCCTGGGCGAAGCGGACCAGGGCCGAGGGCTGGACCTCGGCCTTGGCGGCGATCACCGCCACCGTCTCCAGCGCGATCACGTCGGGATGGGCCAGGGCGAATTCGGCGATGGTCTTCAGCCGCTTGCTCAGCGCCGGGTAGCGGGCGGCGATGGCGCCGCGCAGCGCCTCGAAGCTGTCCGGCGCTGGTTCGACCGTTGCCGCTTCCGTCCCTGCCATGTGGCCGTTCCAAACGTTCCAACTCTTGGAACAGTAATCTCGAAATCGCGCGCGAGGGAACCGCCATTCGCTGTGGCCCGGCCGCCGCACGGGTGGTATAGACCATCTGGCGCAATGACGCTGACGGCGCGGCTTGCTAGCGTCGCCGCGCGACAGCATCCAGGACCAGGGCATGGCGATCCGCATCCTTATCGGCGTCGATGGCGGCGCGACCGGCACCAGGCTCCGCGCCGTCGACCCGGACGGACGCATGCTGGGCGAGGGCACGGCTGGCCCGTCCAGCCTGACTCTCGGCGTCGACGGCGCCTGGGCCCAGATCCGCATTGCGCTGGCCGCCGCCGGTGTCGCCGAGGCGGACTATGGCGCCGCCGTGCTCGCCTGCGGCCTGGCCGGCACCGGCCGGCCGGACAAGCGCGCCGAGTTTCGTGCCAAGGCCCCCGGTTTCGCCCGACTGCGCCTGTGTTCCGACGCCCATGCCACCATGCTGGGCGCCCATGGCGGGCAGCCCGGCGCCGCGATCGCGCTGGGCACCGGCACGGTCGGTGGCTCCCTCACCGCGGACGGCACCACCCGGCAGGTCGGCGGCTGGGGCTTCCCGGTCGGCGACGAGGGCAGCGGCGCCTGGCTGGGCTTGAAGGCGCTGGGCGAGGCGCTGCAGCTGCTGGACGGCCGCGACGTCGACCCGCCCGGCGGCTCGGCCCTGCACCGGGCGATGTTCGAGACCTGCGGCGCCACCGGGCCGGAGCTGCTGTCCTGGACCTATCAGGCGCCGTCGACCAAATACGCCACGCTGGCGCCGATCGTGGTCCGGCTGGCGCAGCAGGGCGACCCCGCCGCGGTGCGGCTGATGCGGGCCGCCGGGCGCGAGGTCGACCGGCTGGCCCGCGCCCTCGACCCCGACGGCACCCTGCCCTTCTGCGCCGGCGGCAGCCTGGCGGTACCGCTGCGGCCGTATATGGATCCGGCGATCGTCGTCCGGCTGCGGCCGCCGCAGGGCGACGCCCGCGACGGCGCCGTGCTGCTGGCCCGGTCCCTGGCCCCCGGCGAAGCCTGGAGCGACGCATGACCATGAGTCTCGAAGGCCGCATCCTGACACCCGGCGGCTGGGTCGCCGGCCGGCTGCGCTTCGACAGCCATATCCGCAGCGTCGAACCGGTCGACGGCCTGGATGACGGCCCGATGATCCTGCCCGGCTTCATCGACCTGCACTGCCATGGCGGCGGTGGCGCCGACGCGATGGAGGGCGAGGCCTCGATCCGCACCCTGGCCCGCACCCATGCCCGGCACGGCACCACCTCGCTCCTGGCCACCACGATGACCTCGCCGGTCGAGGAGATCGAGACGGCGCTGGACGGCGCCGGCCGGGTCGTCGCGGGGCGGCGGCCGGACGAGGCGCGGGTGCTGGGCGTGCATCTGGAAGGCCCGTTCATCAGCCCGGACCGGCTGGGCGCCCAGCCGCCCTACGCCATCCCGGCCGATCTCGCGCGCATGGCGGATTTCTGCGACCGCGCCGACATCCGCGTGGTCACCTGGGCGCCGGAGGCCGACCCCGACGGCAGCCTGCAGGCCTTCCTGGCGGCGCGCGATATCCGGGTGCAGCTGGGCCATTCCTCCTGCGACTACGAGACCGCGGCCGAGGCGTTCTCGCGCGGGGTCGACGGCGTCACCCACATGTTCAACGCCATGACGGTGCTGCACCACCGCGCTCCGGGGATCGTCGGCGCCGCCCTGGCCCATGCCGAGCATGCCGAGTTGATCCCTGACCTGCTGCATGTCCATCCCGGCGCCATCCGGGCGGCACTGCGGGCGATCCCGTCGCTCTACGCCGTCACCGACGCCACCGCCGCCTCGGGCATGCCGGACGGCGACTACCGGCTGGGCCGGCACACGGTGCGGAAATGCGGCAATGGCGTGCGGCTGGACGACGGCACCCTGGCCGGCAGCTGCCTGACCATGGACCAGGCCTTCGCCAACCTCGTCGCCATCGGCCTGACGCCGGAGGAGGCGTCGCGCCGCACCTCGACCGTGGCCGCCGATTATCTCGGCCTGGCCGATCGCGGCCGCCTGGCGCCCGGCGCCTGGGCGGACATCGTCGTTCTCGACGCCGGCCTGCGGGTCACCAGCGTCCATGTCGAAGGAGAGTCGATTGACCTCGATCATGCTTGAGGAGGCGCGCGAGGCCCCCGCCCGCATCGCCGACCTGCTGGCCGCCGACGCGGATCTGGTCCGCGACCTTGCCGCCCGGCTGCGCGCCGACCGGCCGCGCTTCGCCGTGACCATCGCCCGCGGCAGCTCCGACCATGCCGCGACCTACGCCGCCTATCTGCTGGGCAGCCGGCTGGGCGTGGTCACCGCCTCGCTGCCGCCGTCGCTGGAGACGCTGGGCCATTCCGACCTCGACCTGAAGGGCAGCCTAGCCATCGCCGTGTCGCAGTCCGGCCGCAGCCCGGACCTGGTGACGCCGGTGCGGCGGGCGCGAGAGCGCGGGGCTCTGACCGTCGCCATCCTCAATTCGGCCGACAGCCCGGCCGCCGAGGCGGCGGAAATCGTCCTGGACCAGCATGCCGGGCGCGAGCGCGCCGTGGCCGCGACCAAATCCTATATCGCCAGCCTGGTGGTCCCGGCCCGGCTGGTCGCCGAATGGGCCGAGGATGCGGAACTGAAGGCGGCGCTGCAGCGGCTGCCGGAGGCGCTGGAAAAGGCCGTGCGCAGCGACTGGTCGCCGGCCATCGAGGCGCTCGTGAAGGCCGATCGAATGATGGTCGCCGGGCGCGGCCTGAACCTGGCGATCGCCCAGGAGAGCGCGCTGAAGTTCAAGGAGACCTGCATCCTGCAGGCCGAGGCGATGAGCGCGGCCGAGATCATGCACGGGCCGAAGGCACTGGTCGAAGCCGGATACCCGGTGCTGGCCTACGCCCCGAACGACGGTGGGCGCGACAGCGTGCTGAAGATGGCGGCCGAGTTCCGCGGCCTGGGCGCCAATGTCCTGCTGGCCGGCGCGCCGGGGGTGGAGGGCGCCACCCTGCCGCTGCCGCCGCCGCTGCACCCGGCGCTGGACCCGATCCTGGCGATCGGCGCCTTCTACCCCTTCGTTGCCGCCCTGTCGGTGGCCCGTGGCTTGTCGCCCGACGCGCCGCGCAACCTGAGCAAGGTGACCGAGACGGTCTGATTCGGCACAGCCCGCCCGAACACGTCGGCCGGGATATTTTCCTGATGGAACGGCCCGGCCGGCCGATCGAAACGAAACCGGGACGGGCCGAAACGCCGGTTCCGCAACAAACGAATTCCCGCCGGGCCTGCAATCGCTTTACCCTCAGCCCAAAGTGCGGGCATCCGGCCCGCCGAATGGAGAGGGGAGATTCGCATGAGCAGATTCCGCAGCGGAACGATGGCCTCGGCCCTGGCCCTGGCCACCGTCTTCGCCGGATCGGCCGCCTGGGCCGACGTCACCATCGGAGCCGCCTTCGTGCTGAGCGGCGGCAACGCGCCCTACGGGCTGCAGGAGCGGCGCGGCGTCGAGGCGGCGGTCGAGGCGATCAACGCCGCCGGGGGGGTCAATGGCGAGAAGATCRTGGTCGAGTTCGGCGACGATGCCGGCGACCCGCGCCAGGCCGTGCAGGTCGCCAACGACCTGGTCAACAAGAAGGTGGTCGCGGTCGTCGGCCACACCCTGTCGGGTGCCACGGTCGCTGCCGCCCCGATCTATGACGAGGAGGGGATCATCATGATCACCCCCTCGGCCACCGCGGTGGACCTGACCGAGAAGGGCTACAAGACCGTGTTCCGCACGGTGGTCCGCGACGACCAGCAGGGCAATGTCGCCGGCGCCTATATCGCCGACAAGTTCAAGGACAAGAAGATCGCCTTCGTCCAGGACTCGACCACCTACGGCAAGGGCCTGGCCGACGCCACCAAGGCGGCGGTCAACGCCGCCGGGGTGAAGGAAACGGCCTATGAGACGATCACGCCGGGCGAGCTCGACTACTCGGCCACGATCTCGAAGCTGAAGTCGCAGAACATCGACGTGGTCTATTACGGCGGCCTGTACAACGAGGCCGGCCTGCTGCTGCGGCAGATGCGCGACCAGGGGCTGAAGGCGCAGTTCATCTCCGGCGACGGCCTCTATGCCCAGGACTTCTGGTCGATCGTCGGCCCGGCCGGGGAAGGCGTGCTGCTGACCATCGACAACCCACCCGAGACCAACCCGGCGGCGAAGGACGTGGTCGCGGCGCTGAAGGCCAAGAGCATCGACCCGGCCGGCTACACCCTCTACGCCTATGCCGCGGTCCAGGTCTGGGCCGAGGCGGCGAAGAAGGCCGGCTCGAACGATCCGGCGAAGGTCGCGGCGGCGCTGCATGACGGCACCGACTACAAGACCGTGATCGGCGACATCGCCTATGACGCCAAGGGCGACCGCACCAAGTCCGGCTACGCCCTGTTCAAGCGCGTCGGCACCGCCGTCGAGCCGGTGAAGTAAGTCTACGGATCAGATGAGGCGGGGGCCGGCCCAGCGCCGGCCCCTTTTTTTCATGGCGACTGCCGCAGCAGCCGCTCATCGACCAGGAAGTCGACGCCGCGCAGCCAGGCCGCGTCGGTGTCGCCGCGGATCTGGCCCTGGACATGGGCGACGTACTGGCCGGTGCGCAGGTCGGCGACCCGGATATCCATGGTCGAGATCAGGGTCGAGACCTTGTGGACGGAGGCCAGCACCGCCAGCTCCGCCCCGCTCTCCCGGGCGACATCCAGCCAGCAGCCGCCGCAGCTGTAGCGAGGCGCCGTCGCCGCGACCTTCGGCGCCAGCGGGGTCAGGTCGACCGGCCGGTAGCGGCCGGACTGCTCCAGCTTGCGGGCCAGCTGATCGGTGGCCAGGGCGATCCGCGCGTCATGGCCGGGCGAGGCGACCTCGCCGCTGGTGTCGGCCAGCTCGAACGGAAACACCGCCGTCGGCACCGGCATCTGCGCTGCGGCCGAGCCGGCAAGCAGGATCGCGAAGAGCGGCAGACAACGCAACCCGACCATCTTCAGCCCCCGTTGCGACCGGATCGAGCCTAGGCCGGGACTAGCCTGTGCGAAACGCGACTTAAGATGGAGCCGCTCACACAGAAGGGCCGGCGCAGTACGCCGGCCCTCGATCCAGTCCATCCCGAAGAAGGATCAGCCCTGGGCCTTGGTGGCCTGGGCCTTGGCGTCCTGGGGCTTGTTGTCCCGGCGCTCGGTGATGCGCGCGGCCTTGCCGCGGCGGTCGCGCAGATAGTACAGCTTGGCGCGGCGGACGGCGCCGCGGCGGACGACCTCGATCGAGTCGATGCGCGGGCTGTACAGCGGGAAGACGCGCTCGACGCCCTCGCCATAGCTGATCTTGCGGACGGTGAAGTGGCTGTTCAGGCCGGCATTCTTGCGGCCGATGCAGACGCCCTCATAGGCCTGGACGCGCTCGCGCGTGCCTTCGATGACCTTGACGTTGACCTTGACCGTATCGCCGGGCTGGAAGTCCGGGATCTTGCGGTCGGCGGTCAGCTTGTCGACCTGTTCCTGCTCGATCGTCTGAATGATGTTCATGGCTCTAGTCCTTCTTGTTCCTTGGTGTCTCTACGCCGGTCTCGGCCCGGGCGCTTTCGGACGTGGCTCTCGCCGCCTTCGGCCCTTTCGGGGTTCACGGCGAGATATCGCTGCCAGAGGTCCGGGCGTCGCTCCCGGGTGATGCTTTCCGCCTGTTCCAGCCGCCAGCGCCGCACCTTCGCGTGATCGCCGGAGACCAGGATCTCCGGCACCGCGCGCGATGCGCCGTCGGCGCCTGTCCACAGGGCCGGCCGGGTGTAATGCGGGTACTCCAGGAGACCCGCCCCGAACTCGGCCCCGAAACTCTCCTCCCCGGCGCTCTCCGCGTTGCCCATGACGCCGGGGAGCAAGCGCACCACGGCATCGATCAGGGCCAGCGCGGCGATCTCGCCGCCGGACAGGATGAAATCGCCCAGGCTGACCTCCTCCGCCCCCTGGGCGTCGAGAAGCCGCTGGTCGACCCCCTCGTACCGGCCGCAGAGCAGGACGATCGCCGGCTCCGCCGCCAGCTCCCGCACCAGCGCCTGATCGAGCAGCCGGCCACGGGGGCTCAGATAGATCAGCCGCTCCCCCGGGCGGCGGACCGCCTGCACGGCGACGTCCAGAACCTGGGGAAGCATGACCATGCCGGCGCCGCCCCCGAAGGGGGCGTCGTCGACCGAGCGGTGCTTATCGCGCGCGAAGCCGCGAATGTCCACCGATTCCAGCGCCCAGTCGCCGCGCGCCAGCGCCCTGCCGGCCAGGGACTGGCCGAGCGGGCCCGGAAACATCTCCGGAAACAGCGTCAGGATGCGGGCGGTCCAAGGCATCTCAGGCCCCAGTCCCCGCGTCGTCATCCTCACCCTCTTCCGGCGGCCGCTCCGCCGGCTCCAGCAAGCCGGCCGGCGGATCGATCACGACACGGCAGCCGGCGATGTCGACCACCGGCACGGCGGCCCGGGTGAAGGGCACCATCACGGCGCTGCCTCCAGCCCGCGCGATCTCCAGCATCTCGCCGGCGCCGAAATCGAACACGGCGCGGACCATGCCGAAGCTCGACCCGTCGGCCAGCACCGCCGCCAGGCCGATCAGGTCGGCGTGGTAGAACTCGTCCTCCTCGGCCTCCGGCAGGGCGGCGCGGTCGACATAGAGCCGCAGCCCGCGCAGCGCGTCGGCCGCGTCGCGGTCGGCGACGCCCTCGATCCGCGCGATCCACTGGTCCTTGGCCCAGGACAGCAGCTGCAGGGCGAGCTGCCGCGCCCCGGTCTCGTCCGAGACCGGGCCATAGGCGGTCAGGTCCTCCGGGGCGGCGGTGAAGGGCTTGACCTTCACCAGGCCGCGGACGCCGTGCGCCCCGGTGATCTGGCCGACGCAGACTTTGGAGGATGAGGACATGCTGGATGGACCGGCAAACGCCCCCGGCGTCTCCCATTCCTCGTCATTCCCGCGGAAGCGGGAATCTCATCGGCATAGAGGCCGGCGGGAGATCCCCGCTTTCGCGGGGATGACGGAAAAAGGAGTGACCTAGGGCTATGCCGATCAGGCCTCGGCCGGAGCCTCGGCGGCCTTGGCCGCGGCTTCGGCCGCAGCCTTGGCGCGCTCCTGGGCCTTCGCCTTCGGCGCCGACTTCTTCGGCGTCTCGGGATAGGTCGGCATCGGCGCCAGCTCGGCCTGGCCGAGGAACTTGGCCACCCGGTCCGTCGGCTGGGCGCCGACCGACAGCCAATGCTTGATCCGGTCGGCCTTCAGCACCAGGCGCTCCGGATGATCCTTCGCCAGCATCGGGTTGTAGGTGCCGACCTTCTCGACGAAGCGGCCGTCGCGCGGGCTGCGCGTGTCGGCGATCACGATCGAGTAGAACGGGCGCTTCTTGGCGCCGCCGCGGGTCAGGCGGATCTTGACGGACATTACGGTACTCTCCTCAGGTCAAACTCAACGTTACTCACGAAAGGCGGCCGGGGACCGCCCCTCACATCTTGAAGCCGGGCGGCAGCATGCCGGGCGGCAGCTTGGGCATGCCGCGCATCATCCCGGCCTTCCCCAGCTTCTTCATCCGCTTCATCATGTCGGCCATCTGCTGATGCTGTTTCAGCAGCTTGTTCACATCCTGCACCGTGCTGCCGGAACCGGCGGCGATGCGGATCTTGCGCTTGGCGTGGATGATCTTGGGGTTGCGGCGCTCGACCGGCGTCATCGACGAGATGATCGCCTCCTGCCGCTTGATCATCTTGTCGTCCATGCCGGCGGTCTTCATCTGGTCCTTGATCTTGCCGACGCCGGGCAGCATGCCCATCAGCCCCTGCAAGCCGCCCATCTTGCGCATCTGGCGCAGCTGGGAAGCCAGGTCCTCGAGGTCGAACTCGCCCTTCTGGATCTTGGCCGCGAGCTTCTCGGCATCCTCCTTCTCGATCGTCTGCGCCGCGCGCTCGACCAGGCTGACGACGTCGCCCATGCCGAGGATGCGGTTGGCGATGCGGTCGGGATGGAACAGCTCCAGCGCGTCCATCTTTTCGCCGACGCCGATCAGCTTGATCGGCTGGCCGGTGACGGCGCGCATCGACAGGGCGGCGCCGCCGCGGCTGTCGCCGTCGACCCGGGTCAGGACGATGCCGGTGACGCCGACCCGCTCATGGAAGGTGCGGGCGACGTTGACCGCGTCCTGGCCGGTCATGGCGTCGGCCACCAGCAGGGTCTCGGTCGGCTTGGTGGCGTCGCGGATCGCCACCACCTCGGCCATCAGTTCCTCGTCGATGGCGAGGCGGCCGGCGGTGTCGAGCAGGACGACGTCGAAGCCCTCGAGCCGGCCGCGCTCCATGGCGCGGCGGGCGATGGCCAGCGGCTCCTGCCCCGGAACGATCGGCAGGGTGGTGACGCCGATCTGCTCGCCCAGGATCTTCAGCTGCTCCTGCGCGGCCGGGCGCCGCGTGTCGAGCGACGCCATCAGGACCTTGCGGTTGTCGCGGTCCTTCAGGCGCAGGGCGAGCTTGCCGGTGGTGGTGGTCTTGCCCGAGCCCTGCAGGCCGACCATCAGCACCGGCACCGGCGGCACGGCGATCAGGTTGATCGGGGTCGCGGCGTTGAGGTCGGGCGCCTCGCCGGGCGTGCCGCCCAGCATCTCGATCAGGCAGTCATGGACGATCTTGATGACCTGCTGGCCGGGGGTGACCGAGCGCAGCACCTCCGCCCCGACCGCGCGCTCGCGCGCCTTGTCGACGAAGTCCTTGACCACCGGCAGGGCGACATCGGCCTCGAGCAGCGCCACGCGCACCTCGCGCAAGGCGGCGCCGACATCGGCCTCCGACAGCGCGCCGCGCTTGCGAAGCCGGTCGAAGATGTCGCCGAGACGGCCGCTCAGACCTTCGAACATGATCGCCCCGAATCCCGTGGCACAAACAATCCCGTGACCCCAAACGGAAAAGCGCCAGTGCGCGACACTCGCGAACTGGCGGCACCCCTTGGGGTCTCGCTGCGGGCCGATCCCGCAACGGTCGGTCTTTTAGGCGGATGGGACCGCGGAGTCAATGCGGCCCGTCCGGTCAGTCCTTCTCCCGGCGCAGCACCAGGATGAAGCCGTCCTCGCCCGGCAGGCCGCGGCCGGCCTCGGAGGGCACGGCGCCCTCGGCTGTCGAGGGCGGCGGCTCGCTGCGGTCGAGGAAGGCTTCCATCGCCGCGACCGGCCAGCGCCAGATCGTCTTGTCCTCCGGCGCCGCGCCGATGCCGGCATAGAGCCGGCGGGCACCGGTATTGTCCGACGCCATCTCCCAGCGCACCCGCATCGCCTGGGATACGCCGACATCGGCCAGGGCCCGCATCAGCTGCCGGCCGACCCCGCGGCCGCGTGCCCGTTCGCGGACATAGACGTCGTCGATCCGGATGAAATCGCCGCCCGTCCAGATCGAGTAGTCGATGGTGTAGCTGAGATAGCCGACCACGCCGCTGCCGTCCTCGGCGATCAGGCCGCGGAAGCGCGGCGGCACCTCGGCCAGCGCCTCGTCGAGATCGGCGCGCTGCGCCGTCATCGCCGCCAGGTCGCCGGTGAACGCCGCCAGCTCGCGCAGCATGTCGAGCAGCATCGGCACATCGCCGGTCACCAGCGATCGCACGGTCAGATCGGACACCACAGCATCTCCCGCCTTCGGCAGGGGGTCGCGGGAGGGAGCCGGCCGGACAGGCCAACGCGCCGCCCGGGGACACCCCGCCCCGTCACACGCACACATCCGACGGCAGGTCTCCTGGCTCGCAGGTCGCCGCCGCGCGCGCCCTTCCCGGATGAGCCGGTGGCTTTGGGCGCGGGCTCGCCGCCTACAGTTGCGGGGGCAGCGCCGGCCTTGCCCCGATCAGGGCTCACCGGCTTCCCTTTTTCACCCCGGTCTCCCGGGGCACCGTCGCCCGCCATGCTAGCCGCCGGCCCTCGCCCTGTCGATCACGCAGGGCTCGGCCCTCGCGCATGGAGGCCGATCGATGCCATATGAGAGCGGGAGAGACTGGGGAGCAGGCGATGGACGGGCTGCCGTTCTGGAAGATGCACGGGCTGGGCAACGACTTCGTGGTGCTGGACGCGCGCGAGCGGCCGATCGCGATCGAGCCCGACCAGGCGCGGCGCATCGCCGACCGGCACCGCGGCGTCGGCTTCGACCAGCTGCTGGTGATCGAGCCGGCGCAGACCGAAGGCGCCGACGTGTTCATGCGCATCCTCAATGCCGACGGCACCGAATCCGGCGCCTGCGGCAACGGCACGCGCTGCGTCGCCGCGCTGGTGATGGCGGACGGCGGCGCCGAGACGCTGGTGGTGGAGACGGTCACCGGCCTGCTGGAGTGCCGCAAGGCGCCCGAAGGCGGCGTCACCGTCGACATGGGCCCGGCCCGGCTGGGCTGGCAGGACATCCCGCTGGCGCATGAGGCCGACACGCTGCACCTGCCGGTGTCGTCCGGCGCGCTGTCGGATGCGGTCGGCGTGTCGATGGGCAACCCGCACGCCGTGTTCTTCGTGCCGGACGCCGAGAAGGTGCAGATCGACGGCGTCGGCCCGGTGCTGGAGCACGACCCGCTGTTCCCCGAGCGGGCCAATATCGGCGTGGTCCAGATGCTGGCCCGCGACCGGCTGCGCTACCGGGTGTGGGAGCGCGGCGTCGGCGTCACCCAGGCCTGCGGCAGCGGCGCCTGCGCCGCCGCCGTGGCCGCCGTGCGCCGCGGCCTGGCCGAGCGCACCGCCTGGGTCGAGCTGGACGGCGGCACGCTGCTGATCGAATGGCGCGAGAGCGACGGCCATGTGCTGATGACCGGCCCGGCCGAGACCAGCTTCGCCGGCATCCTGTCGCGCGACCTGCTGGACGGCTGACCCAGGGCCAGCCGCCCGCGCGGGTCAGAGCACGAAGTCGCCGACCACAGGTGACAGGATGCCGGTGAGGGCGATGGCGAAATCCGCTACCTTGTCGCCGTTGACGTCACCCGAGACGATGGTCTGGCCGGCGTCGGTCCAGGTGTGGAGCTGCCCGGCGACGCCGGTGAACGACCCGGTGCCGAGATAGGTGAAGGCCTGGTCCCCGGCCGCCCCGGTGTTGGCGTCGATCAGCGACAGGTCGATCCGGTCGCCCTGGGAGTGGCTGAAATCGGTGATCAGGTCGCGGCCCGACGCGGTCGACGGGCTCTCGCTGGTGGTGACGAAGATGAAGCTGTCGGCCCCGGCGCCGCCGGTCAGCTGGTCCATGGCGCTGCCGCCATGGAGCAGATCGTTGCCGGCGCCGCCGTCGAGCAGGTCGTGCCCCGCTGCGCCGTCGATCGAATCATTGCCGTTATAGCCGTTCAGCAGGTTGACGCCGTTGTTGCCGACCAGGCTGTCGGCGCCCTGGCTGCCATTGACGTTCTCGATCGCGACAAAGGTGTCACCCTGGGCGTCGCCGCCGGTGCCGGTGCCGGTCAGCAGGCTGACATTCACCCCGACCGCGCTGTCCCAATAGCTGACGAGGTCCAGGCCGGCGCCGCCGTCCAGGATGTCGACGCCGGCGCCGCCGCGGAGGGTGTCGTTGCCACCCCAGCCTTGCAGGGTGTTGGCGTTGCTGTCGCCGGTGAGGTTGTCGCCGGCTTGGTTGCTGCCCGTCAGGTTCTCGATGCCGACCAGGATGTCGCCTTGCGCGTCACCCCCCGTGACGGTGCCGGCCGCCAGGCTGATCGCGACCGCGGCTGCGCTGGTGTAGTAGCTCGCCGTGTCCGAGCCGGCGCTGCCGTCGAGCCTGTCGGCGCCCGCCCCGCCCCGCAGGGTATCGGCGCCTCCCGATCCATTCAGAAAATCATCGCCATTGCTGCCGATCAGCAGGTCGGCGAAGTTGGTGCCGATGACCTTCTCGATCGAGACATAGGTGCGGCCGTATTCGCCGACACCATTCAGAAGATCGACCGTCACTCCAGAGCCGCTGTAAGTGAGGCTGACGGTGTCGAGGCCCGCTCCGCCATCGATCGCGTCAGCCCCACCAATGGTCATGATCAGATCGTCGCCGCCGTTGCCGTTCAGAATGTTGGCGCCGTAGTCATCGAGGATGACATCGTTTCCCTGGCTGCCATCGACATTTTCAATGGATGTGAGGGTGCCGAGAGCGGGGGCATACAGCAGATTGACTGATACCCCCACGGTGTTGTCGTCGTAGCTGACGGTGTCCGAGCCCGCGCCACCATTCAAATCCCTTTGCTCATCACCGGTTCCAGGCCTCAGCACATCGTCGCCGTCACCACCATTCAGCGTGTCGGCACCGGGCCCACCGTTCAGGACATCGTCGCCATTGCCACCATTCAGCGTGTCGGCACCGACCCCGCCGTTCAGGACATCGCCTCCGGCATCGCCATTCAGCATATCGGCGCCGTCCCCTCCGGTCAGGATATCAGCGTCATCACCGCCATTGAGCGTGTCGTCGCCGCCGCCTCCGTTCAGGGCATCGTTTCCGGCGTCCCCTGCCAGCACGTTGGCATCCGAAGTGCCGGTCAGCACATCGCCCATCGAGCTGCCGGTCAGGTTCTCCACCGAGGTCAGAGTGTCACCCTGGGCATCGCCGCCCACGCCCGTGCCGATCGACAGATCGACGGTCACCCCGGCACCGCTGCCGGCATAGCTAGCGGTGTCGGTGCCGGCGCCGCCGTTCAGGCTGTCCGCCCCGGCGCCCCCGACCAGGAGGTCGTTGCCGTCGCCGCCGGACAGCGAATCGGTCCCCGCATCGCCATAGAGCCAGTCGTCATTGCCCAGCCCGGAGAGCGTGTCGTTCCCGCCCAGGCCGTGCAGATCGTCCTGCCAATAGTTGGGGTCGATGACCGGGTCGTTCGGCGGCGGCTGCGGCACCAGGATCTCCCCGGTCATCGTATCGTTCCCGGCCGTGCCGAAACGCGGTGTGGCGATTGCCATAATTCCAGTCCTCCCGAATCCTGCGTATCGAAACGAGGTGCGATGAACCGAACAAAACAACGGCCCGGTCCGCTCCGAGGGGTCCTGGAGCCGAATGCCGAGCACGATCGCACAATAGAATTAAGGATAAATTATAACCGCCTCCGGTCCTCTGTCGAGATCCCCATCCTAGGAAAGTCGGACGGCGAGGCAGGCGCGGCAGCCCCACCACAGGCCGTAGACCAGGCCGAGCAGCAGCAGACGGAGCCAGTAGACCAGGGCGAAGACCAGGCTGATCGCGCCGAACAGCACGGTGGCGGTCAGGTCGGCGAGGCGCCGCGACCAGCGGACCGTCGCCTTCACCGTGGTCAGCGCGCCCCGCTTCAGCACCGTGAACACGGCCAGGGTGCGGTCTCCCATCACCGCCGACACCTCGTCGATGCGCCGCAGGTCCGGCACGTCGTCGACATAGCGCAGCAGCTCGACCGATTGCGCCGGGCCGACCCGGTCGGCGACCCGGCCGGCGGCGGTGACGGCCTCGTCCAGCCCGTCCAGCCGGTCGCGGCGGATCGCGGTGGCGAAGACCGCACCGGGCCGCATCATCGTGTCCCGCCACCCGGCCTCCCGCACCTGCCGGCGCAGCGCCGGAAAATCGACCACATCGGCGACCATTCGGCCGAGGCGCTCGGCGAAGCGGGCCGACAGCCGGCCGGTCCGCCGGGCGATCTTGAAGGCCGACACCGCGCCGCGCGGCAGGGCCATAGCTCCGCCGGAGCCATAGGTTGCCGCGGTCAGGGTCAGCCCGATGCCCGACAGGCCCAGCGCCAGCTCGTCCACCGGCTCGCTGTTGCCGAAATGCCAGAGCTCGCGGCCGATGTCGCGCAGGTCGCCGACGAAGGTCATGTCGGCGGCGAAGGCGCCGGCCAGGCCGGAGAGGCCCTGGCCCTCCCCGGTCACTGCCCCCGCCACCGCCTGGCGCGTGGCCCGGACCGCGGTGCTCGCCGTCGAGGTCTCGTCCTCATACCGCGCCCGCCATTCCGGACTGACGGGATAGCCCGTCATCTCGGCCACTCTCAGCCAGACCGCGGCCCCGTCGATGTCGTCCTCGGCGAAGGCCTGGGCGAGTTCGGCGTCGATCTGCCCGGGCGAGGTCCCGGCCCGGGTCCAGGCGGTCAGCGTGGCCTCGACCTCCTGCGCCTCCGGCGTCCGGCCCAGCTCGGCCTGGACAAGATCGATCAGCGGGCCGGCGGCGCGCAGGGCGAAGACCAGCCCGACCAGCCCGGGGACCGTGATCAGGACGAATTCCAGGACGCGCAGCGGTCGCAGCTTCATGGAAGCGGGGTTCCCATCCGGTCCCGACCTATAGCACGCCGAACGGGTCTCGCGGCCGGCGACCCGATCAGGCTCGGCCGGCGCCGAGCGCCGTGAGGTGCTCGCGGATCGTGGCGATGGGATCGCCGGCCCGCATCACCCCGCCCATCACGGCGGCGCCGGCGAAGCCGCCGGCCATCAGGCCSGGCAGCAGGTCGGGCCCGACCCCACCGAGCGCGATCACCTGGCCGGGATGCCGTTGCGCAATCGCTCCCGCCTCGGCCAGGGACAGGGTCGGCTCATAGCCCGGCTTGCTGGCGGTCGGCGCCAGCGGGCCGAGGGTGACGTAGTCGGTCCCGGCGGCGATGGCCGCATCGACCTCGCCACCCGAATGGCAGGAGATGCCAATCAGAGCCGCGGGTCCGAGCCGTTGCCGGGCCGCGTCCAGGTCGCCGCCGGCGGCGAGGTGCAGTCCGTCGGCCTCGGACGCCGCCTCCGGATCGGCATGGACGGTGACGATTGCCCCGGCCGGCCGGCCCAGGGCGACCAGCCGCCGCAGCAGGGCCAGGCGTTCCGCCGCCGGCAGGTCCTTCTCGCGCAGGCTGACCCAGCGGCAGCCTGCGGCCAGCGCGTCCGCCACCACGCCTTCGACCGGCCGCGCCGCCTGGCACCGATCGGTGATCAGCAGCAGCGGCGGCGACGGCAGGCGGGTCATGAGCCCATCACGTGCCGATCAGGCCGAGCTGCGGGCTGGAGGGGTCGGCTAGCCGGCGCTTCGGGATTCGGCCGGCGCGGGAGGCCAGGCGCCCGCCCTCGACCCCTGCGGCCATGGCCCGGGCCATGCGCACCGGGTCGCGTGCCTTGGCCACGGCGGTCGACAGCAGCACGGCGGAGCAGCCGAGCTCCATCGCCAGCGCCGCGTCCGAGGCGGTGCCGATGCCGGCATCCAGCACCACCGGCACCTGCAGCCGGCTGCAGATCATCTCGATCGCATGCGGGTTGGAGATGCCGAGGCCGGAGCCGATCGGCGAGCCGAGCGGCATCACCGCGGCGCAGCCGGCATCGGCCAGGCGCATGCAGGTGACGAGGTCGTCGTTGCAATAGGGCAGCACCACGAAGCCGTCGCGCACCAGCTCCGCCGCCGCCTCGACCAGCTGGGCGACATCCGGGTACTGGGTCTCGCGGTCGCCGATCAGCTCGAGCTTCAGCCAATTGGTGCCCAGCGCCTCACGCGCCAGCTGGGCGGTCAGGATCGCATCCCGCCTGGTCATGCAGCCGGCGGTGTTGGGCAAGAGGCGCCAGCGGTCGCCGATCAGGTCGACCAGGCTTTCGGCATAGCCTTCGAGGCTGATCCGGCGGATCGAGGCGGTGACGACCTCGGCCCCCGAGGCCTCGATCGAGTCCAGCATCAGCTGCCGGTTGGCATAGCCGGCGGAGCCAATGAACAGGCGTGAGCGCAGCGCCACGCCGGCGATGATGAAGGGGTCTTGCATGGCCTGTACTCCTCAGCCGCCCTGGAACGGGCGGACGATCTCGACCCGATCACCGGCCGCAAGGCGACGCTCCGGCCAGCGGGCCCGCGGCAGCACGGCGTCGTTGAGCGCCACGGCGGTGCCGCGCGCCGCCGGGTCGATGCCCTTGGCCAGCAGCAGGTCGAGCACGCTGACTCCGGCCGCCGGTTCGGTCTCTCCGTTCACATTCACGCTCCCCGGCACGCTCATTGCGCGGCCTCCGCGATGCGGGTGAAGCGGTCGATGCGGAACGGCTCCGCCGCCTCCGGCAGCCTGCCGTCGAGGACGGTGCCGGCGATGGCCTCGACCGTCGCCGGCAGCAGGAGGATGCCGTTGCGGTGATGGCCGGTGGCGAGGACCAGCCCCTCGATCGCCGAAGGGCCGAGCACCGGTGCGTCGTCGCGGCTGCCGGGGCGCAGCCCGGCCCAGCTCTCGATCACCGGCAGTTCCTCGATCCCCGGCAGCGCCCGCCAGGCGGCGTCAAGCAGCGACAGCATGCCGCCGGCGGTGACGGTGGTGTCGAAGCCGCGCTCCTCCACCGTGGCGCCGATGATCAGCCTGCCGTCGAGCCGCGGCACCAAATAGGCCTTGCCGGCCCACAGCACATGGCGCAGCAGCGGCGCCGCCGGGTCCATCTGCAGCGCCAGCATCTGGCCCTTCACCGGCCGCACCGGCGGCAGCGCCTCGCGCGGGATGCCGGGGATGCCACCCGACCAGGCGCCGGCGGCCAGCACCACGACATCGGCCGGCCGCGCCTCGCCAGCGACCATCACGCCGGCGGCCCGGCCGCAATCGGTGATCACGGCCTCGACCTCCGCGTGGTCGTGCAGCCCGCCGCCGGCGCGGCGCAGCGCCTCCACCAGGGCCGGCACCAGCCAGCGGTTGTCGACTTGGTGGTCGGCCGGGCTGTGCACGGCGGCGGCGAGGCCCGGGCGCAGCATCGGCTCTCGCTGCAGCAGCTCGGCGCCGGTCAGCCAGCGCAGCTCGATGCCCAGCTTGCTCTGGTAATCGGCGGAGAAGCGCAGCTCGGCCGCGTCATCGCGAGTCAGGGCCACGGCCAGTGTGCCCTCGTTGCGATAGCCGATCGGCAGATCGGACGCCGCCTCGACCTCGCGGGCAAAGCCGGGCCACTGCTCCTGGGCGTGGCGGCACAGGCCGAACAGCGCCTCCTCCCCCGGCTCGGCCTCGAGCCCGGCGGCGAGCATGCCGGCGGCGGCCCAGCTGGCCTCGCGCCCGACCGGCCCGCGGTCATAGACATCGACCGGGCAGCCGGCGCGGGCCAGGCGCCAGCCGATGGCCAGGCCGTTGACCCCGGCACCGATGATCGCGACGCGAGGTCGTGCGCCGCGCAACGGCGTCGGGCCGAAGGACTCGGCCTGCAAAAAAGACGGAATCGGAACGCCGGTCATCTCAGGCTCCCTCCGCTGGCATGATCCAGGTCAGGTTCGATGGGTATGATCTCAGCCCGCCGTAACGGTGGGCACCCCAGCCGATGTCGCCATTTCAGTCCCGGAGGCGGGCCGGTTGCAAGCCCTTTTCGCTGCCGCCTGCTGTCGCGCCTCGCTAAACGCGCAGCACCGGACCGGGATATGCAGCCAGCTTGGCGTCTGCCGTCAGCAGAGTTATGCCCTCGACTGTCGTCTGGGCCATGAGAAGCCGATCGAACGGATCTCGGTGATGATCGGGCAGCCCGATGACGGCTGCGGCATGCGCGCCGGTGACTTGCAATTCCGTGTAGCCGTTGTCCAGGAGGCCGCGCCGTAACAATTGGGGATCGACCGCAAAGTCAGTTCGACCCCGGCCCGTTTTGATCGCCACCTCCCAGATGCTGACGGCGCTGAAGATCATCTCATTTACCGGATCGCTGATCAGCGCCACCGCGGCGGCCGGCAGTCCGCCAACCCGCTGGACCGCCCCGGAGAAGTCCGCGGCCCAGAGCAGGAGATGCGTATCCAGCAGATACTTCATTCCTTGCCGTAGAACAGGGCCGCGATCTCGTCCTCATACATACGATCGAAATCGGCGGGAACCCTGATCTGCCCGGCCAAGAAACCCAGGCGCTTGACCTGGCGTGGAGCCGGAGCGTCGATCGCGACAACCTTCACCATCGGCTTGCCGCCCTTGGCAATGACAAAGGACTCACCTTTGGCGGCCTGTTCGACCAACCGGGAGAGATGCGTCTTGGCAGCGTGGATATTGTAGATCTGCATGCCGACCTCCGTAGGTTAGTCCACTGAGCTTAGTTTACTATGAATCACTGTCTCCGGAAGTAGCGCAGCCCTGCCGCGGCGCGTCGACGCCCTTCGCATCCGGCGGCCCTGACCCGCGCGGCGCCGACTTACGGAGGTCACATGCGGCGTGTTAAGAAGCGGCCATGACAGAACAGATGAATGACGGCGGCGCAGGGGCGCCGAAAAAAGGGTGGTTCACCCGACTGAAGGAGGGGCTGTCGCGCTCCTCCGCCAAGCTGAGCGAAGGCATCAGCAGCATCTTCACCAAGCGCAAGCTGGACGATGCGACGCTGGAGGAGCTTGAGGAGCTGCTGATCCAGGCCGATCTCGGCCCGGCCACCGCCGCCAAGCTGACCGCCGAGCTGTCCCGCACCCGCTTCGGCAAGGAGGTATCGGACGATGAGGTGCGGCGCGCCCTGGCCGACCATGTGGCGCAGATCCTGCGCCCGGTGGCGAAGCCGCTGACCCTGTCGCCAGGGCGCAAGCCGCAGGTGGTGCTGGTGGTCGGGGTCAACGGCACCGGCAAGACCACCACCATCGGCAAGCTGGCCAAGCAGTGGCGCGAGGAGGGCCGGTCGGTGATGATCGCGGCCGGCGACACCTTCCGCGCCGCCGCGGTGCATCAGCTGCAGGTCTGGGGCGAGCGCTCCGGCTGCCCCGTGGTCACCGCCAACCCGGGCGCCGACGCCGCCGGCCTGTCCTTCGACGCGCTGACCCGGGCGAAGGCCGAGGGGCGCGACGTGCTGCTGATCGACACCGCCGGCCGGCTGCAGAACAAGGACAATCTGATGGCCGAGCTGGCCAAGATCATCCGTGTGCTGAAGAAGATCGACCCGACGGCGCCGCACGACGTGCTGCTGGTGCTGGATTCCACCACCGGCCAGAACGCGCACAACCAGGTCGAGGTGTTCCGCGAGCTGGTCTCGGTGACGGGCCTGATCCTGACCAAGCTGGACGGCAGCGCCCGCGGCGGCGTGCTGGTGGCGCTGGCCGAGCGCTTCGGCCTGCCGGTGCACGCGATCGGCGTCGGCGAGAGCATCGACGACCTGCGGCCCTTCGACCCCGAGCAGTTCGGCCGGTCGCTGATGGGAGTCGAGTCATGAGCAAGACCCCTCAGACCTTCGCTCCCAAGCAGTTCCACGACGCGGCCGAGGCGGTGGCCCGGCTGCACGCGATCTACGACGCCAACACCGGCCTGCTGCGCGACGCTTTCCGCGCCTATTCCCGTGGCGAGGAGCCGGCGAGCCGGGTGCGCGCGTGCTATCCCTACCTGTCGGTCACGGTGCAGGATTTCAGCCGGGCCGATACCCGCCTGGCCTATGGCTTCGTCGACCGGCCGGGCACCTTCACCAGCACCATCACGCGGCCGTCGCTGTTCCACCGCTACCTGACCGAGCAGATCGGCCAGATCATCCAGAACCACCATGTGCCGGTCGAGGTCGGGGTCAGCGACACGCCGATTCCGATCCACTTCGCCTTCCCGGACGGCATGCATGTCGAGGGCGACCTGACCCGCGAGCGCATGCTGCACATGCGGGCGGTGTTCGACCTGCCCGACCTGGCGATGATGGACGACAGCATCGTCAACGGCACCGCCCTGATCCGGCCGGGCGAGCCGCATCCGCTGGCCTTGTTCACGGCGCCGCGGGCGGACTACTCGCTGTTCCGGCTGAAGCACTACACCGCCACCGGCTGCGAGCATTTCCAGAACTTCGTCCTGTACACGAACTATCAGTTCTACATCGACGAGTTCATCCGCATCGCCTATGGGCTGATGCAGGGCGACGGCGGCGGCTACGACGCCTTCATCGAGCCGGGCGACCGCATCACCATGCCCGGCGGCCGGGCCCGCGGCACCCCGGCGGCGCGGCTGCCGCAGATGCCGGCCTATCACCTGACCCGGCCGGACCATTCCGGCATCACCATGGTCAATATCGGCGTCGGCCCGTCCAACGCCAAGACCATCACCGACCACATCGCGGTGCTGCGGCCGCATGCCTGGATCATGCTGGGCCATTGCGCCGGCCTGCGGAACACCCAGAAGCTGGGCGACTACGTCCTGGCCCATGGCTATGTCCGAGAGGACCATGTGCTGGACGCCGACCTGCCGGTCTGGGTGCCGGTGCCGGCGCTGGCCGAGATCCAGGTGGCGCTGGAGCGCGCGGTCGGCGAGATCACCGGCCTCAGCGGCTACGGCCTGAAGAGCGTGATGCGCACCGGCACGGTCGCCACCATCGACAACCGCAACTGGGAGCTGCGCGACTACAGCGAGCCGGTGCAGCGCTTCAGCCAGAGCCGGGCGATCGCGCTGGACATGGAGAGCGCGACCATCGCCGCCAACGGCTTCCGCTTCAGGGTGCCCTACGGCACGCTGCTCTGCGTCTCCGACAAGCCGCTGCATGGCGAGCTGAAGCTGCCGGGCATGGCCGACGCCTTCTACAAGCAGCAGGTCGGCCAGCACCTGCAGATCGGCATCCGGGCCATGGAGCGGCTGCGCGAGCTGGGGCTGGAGCAGTTGCACAGCCGCAAGCTGCGCAGCTTCGCCGAAGTGGCGTTCCAGTAGGCCGATGCCGCAGGACACCCGTATGCCTCCCCAGATGGATCGGCCGAAGATCGGGGTCGGCGCCGTGGTCTGGCGCGACGACCGGCTGCTGCTGATCCAGCGCGGCAAGGCGCCCCAGGCCGGGCAGTGGAGCATCCCGGGCGGCAGCCAGGAGCTGGGCGAGACCCTGTTCGAGGCGGCGCTGCGCGAGACCCGCGAGGAGGCGGGGGTGGAGGCCGAGGCGATCGGCATCGTCACTGCGGTCGATTCGATCCACCGCGACGCCGCGGGCGACGTCGAGTGGCATTACACCATCATCGATGTCGAGGCCGAGTGGCGGTCCGGCGAGCCGGTGGCCGGCGACGACGCCGCCCAGGCGCGCTGGGCGACGCTGCAGGAAGCCGACGATCTGATCGAATGGCCGGAACTGCGGCGGGTGCTGCACCTGTCGGCCCGGCAGCGGGCGCAGCGCCGGCGCAGCCCCGGCCCGGTGCGGCTGAAGCCGCGGCCCGACCTGATGCGGCTGATGCGCACGCCGCTGGGCCGGCTGGTGGCGCGGCCCTGGTTCGACGGCATGTCGCTGGCCCTGCTTCGCGGCTGGTTCCTGCCGGCGTCGCGCAGCCTGGCGGCGGCGATCGCGTCGGAAGGCGACCTGCGCCGCTTCTGCGCCGAGCTGGACGTGCCGCCCGACGCCCTGGGCAAGCGGCCGGTCTGGCTGGGCCGCACCCTGCGCGACGTCGCCCGCCTGACCGAGCAGCACCGCCAGGCCGAGGCCGAGTGGCAGCGCCTGCTGTTCTCCACCACCGCGCCCCTGGCCGATGCGGTGGCGGCGGAGGAGGCGCGGCTCGATGCCGCCTCGGCCCTGACCACCAGCCGGCTGCGCTTCGCCCTGTTCGGCAACAACCGCAAGATCCCGGCCTGCCGCTGGGCGATCCCGACCGAGGCCGAGGTCGAGGCCCGGCACGGCGCCCGGCGGGCCGATCCGGAGAACGCCTACCGCTTGCCCGAGCTGCTGCCGGCGATCGCCGAGACCCGGCGGCTGCCGAGCGAGCTGGGCACCGACCACTGGCTGACCTTCCCGTCGCCGGAGCCGGCGGTGGACAGCGCCTGCTGGGCCCGCGTGTTCACCCCGGCCAATGTGGTGAACCCGCCCACCGTGGTGCATCTGCACGGCGTCTGCATGGAGCCGGACCATCTGCGCGGCCCGCTGACGGAAATCGAATCCCTGGTCCGGCGCGGCCTGCGCGTGGTGCTGGTCGAGGCTCCCTGGCATGGCCGGCGCAAGCGCCCCGGATCCTATGCCGGCGAGCCGATGGTGGCGTCGACGCCGCTCGGCGCGCTCGACCACCTGTCGGCGGCGGTGCGCGAGGTCGGCATCCTGACCCGGTGGGCCCGGCAGACCAGTATCGGGGCGGTGGGCTGGACCGGCATCAGCTTCGGCGCCCTGACGGCGCAACTGGCGGCCACCCATTGCGGCGGATGGCCGGCGGACTGCCGGCCGGATGCGCTGCTGCTGTTCACCACCTCGGAGGGGATCGAGGAGATCGCGCTCGGCGGCTCCTTCGCCCGCGCCTTCGGGCTGGACCGCGCCCTGACCGCGGCCGGCTGGACCGAGGCGTCGCTGAGCCGCTGGCGGCCGCTGACCGACCCGGTCGAGCGGCCGAAGATGGACACCGGCAACGTCTTCATGGTGCTGGGCAGCAAGGACGACGTCACCCCCTTCGCCGGCGGCCAGGCCATCGCCAAGCGCTGGGGCGTGCCGGAGGCGCAGGTCCATGTCCGGCCGCAGGGCCATTTCTCGGTGCCGGCCGGGCTGATGGTCGACGGCGCACCGATCGCCGATTTCGCCGAAAGGCTGCTGTCGCTGTGAGCCTGCTGATCGTCACCGGCGGCGGCCGCGGCATCGGCGCCGCCATCGCCCGCCGGGCGGCGCGGGACGGCTGGGCGGTCTGCGTCAACTACCGCGCCGATGCCGCCGCGGCCGAGGCGGTGGCGGCGGAGATCGCGGCCGCTGGCGGCCGGGCGATCGCCCTGCCCGCCGACATGTCGCGCGAGAACGAGATCCGGGCGCTGTTCGACCGCGCCGAGGCCGCCTTCGGGCCGGTGCGGGGCTTGGTCAACAATGCCGGCATCACTGGCCGCAACGGCGTGCTGGCAGACCTGGAAACAGAGACATTGCGCCAAGTCGTCGACGTCAATCTGGTCGGCCCGATCCTGTGCGCGCGGGAGGCGGTGCGCCGCTTCCGCGCCGCGGGGACAAAGGGCACGATCGTCAGCCTGTCCTCGATCGCGGCGCAGACCGGCAGCCCGGGTGAATACGTCCATTACGCCGCGACCAAGGGCGCGATCGAGAGCTTCACCATCGGCCTGGGGCGCGAGCTGGCGGCCGAAGGCATCCGGGTCAATGCCGTGGCGCCGGGCATGATCCGGACCGGGATCCACGCGCCGGGCCGGCTGGAGCGGGTGACCGCCCGGATCCCCGCCGGCCGCCCGGGCGAGCCGGAGGAGATCGCCGAGGCGGTCGCCTGGCTGCTGTCCGACGCGGCGCGCTACACCACCGCCACGGTGCTGAAGGTGGCGGGCGGGATCTGAGATCGCCTTGCCCCGGCCAAGATTCCGCCGCGTGCCGCGGACAGGATCGGGCCTGTCGGCCGGGCGGGCGATCTGATACGACCGGCGGAGACGATTCCCACGGTCACGATGGGGCGAGACAGGCATGACGATCCGGCGCGGTTTGCTTCCGATGGTGCTGCTGCTGAGCGGCGTCGGCATCCAGGCGGCCCAGGCGAGCGGCGATTTCGGCTGCTCGGTGACGTGGTCGCTGAAGCAGGACGGTCTCGACGGCTGCAACAACCTGCCCTTCCTGAGCCCGGCCAATGACAGCCGGGTCAATCTGCGCCTGCTGCTGGCCGACCAGGGGCTGGCGCCGATGCCCGAGGGGCCGCCGTCGGACTACGACCGCGAGATGGGCTACGCGCTGGTGCCGTTCCCGCTCGACCGGCTGGGCCCGCAGGAGGACGCGCCGGCGGAGGCCCCCGCCGGCAGTGGCGACGCGGTCGTGGTCGAGACCCCGCCCGCCCCGGCCGGCGACCCCGACCGCGCCGCGGTGGCCGAGTTGGCCCAAAAGATCGGCGTGCCGCCAGAGGCGGTGAGCTCGGCCGCCACCGACAGCAGCGCCAACCTGTTCGCCACCGGCGAGGGCAGCCGCTGCGCCAGCAATGACGACGCCGCGGCCCGCGCCTTCCTGCAGCAGCTGGTCGGCAGCACCGATCTGCCCGCGGCCGAACGGCTGTCCCTGGCGCGGGCGCGGCTGGCCATGCTGGGCGGCTGCAGCTGGGACGAGGCGCAGCGGGCCAGCCTGGTGCCGGCCGATGTGCAGTCGGCCCCGGGCAAGCAGTTCGCCGGCTACCTGCAGGGCGCGGTCGCCTTCTATGCCGGCGACTTCCCGCAGGCGACCGCGACGTTCAAGGCGCTGGACGGCAGCGCCCAGCCCTGGCTGCAGGAGACGGCGCGCTACCTGGAGGCGCGCACCCTGCTGAACCAGGCGCAGCAGAACGCCTTCGACGAGATGGGCTATCCCAAGCTGGAGAATGTCGACCGCACCGTGCTGGCGGAGTCGGAGAAGGCGTTCGAGGCCTATCTCCAGGCCTATCCGAGCGGCCTCTACACCGCCTCGGCCCGCGGCCTGCTGCGCCGGGTGTACTGGCTGGGCGACGACCCGACCCGGCTGGCCGCCGCCTATGCCGGGCTGCTGGGCAAGACCCCGGCCGATGCCGCGGCGCTCGACGCGCTGGTGCAGGAGACCGACAACAAGCTGCTGGTGTCGAAGCGCAGCGCGGATGTCACCGATCCGACGCTGCTGGCGGTGATGGACCTGATGGTGATGCGCGACAAGGGCGTCGACGTCGCCGGCGACGGCGGCCCGATCATCGGCCTGGACACGCTGGAGCAGCAGAAGCCGCGCTTCGCCGACCGGCCGGACCTGCACGCCTATCTGGTGGCCGCCTACCAGTTCTACGTCGCCCAGTCGCCCGACGAGACGCTGAAGAGCCTGCCGGACACGGTGCCGACCGGCGCCATGAGCTTCCTCGAGTTCAGCCGCCAGACCCTGCGTGGCTTCGCGCTGGAGGCCAAGGGCGACTGGGCCGGGGCGCAGACGCTGTGGCTGCGGCTGATCCCGCTGGCCAAGCCGCTGCAGCGGGCCCAGCTGGAGCTGGCGCTGGCCATGAACTACGAGCGCGACGGCAAGCTGGCGACGGTGTTCGAGCCGGGATCGCCGGTCAAGACCCCGGAGATCCGCCGCATCCTACTGCGCAACCTGGCCGATCCGGCACTGCTGCGCCAGCAGGCCAAGGCGACGGATGCGACCGAGGAAGAGCGCCGCACCGCCCTGTTCACGCTGCTGTACAAGGACCTGATGCGCGGCCATTACCGCGGCTTCGGCGCCGATCTGGCCCTCTTGCCCGATCCGCTGCCGGAGGACCCGTCGGTGCCCTGGGACCAGTCCCTGACCCTGTTCCACTGGGACGGCGCCACGGCCGAATCCGACTACACCTGCCCGTCGATCCGGGAGATCGCGGCGACGCTGCAGAAGAGCCCGGAGAACCCGCAGGGGCTGAATTGCCTGGGCGAGTTCGTGCTGCGCAACGGGCTGGACTTCTATGCCCTGGACACCCAGCCGGACGGGCAGCAGCTGGGCGGCACCGCCAGCCAGTTCCCGGGCAAGACCTATTCCCGGCTGGACGGCTATATGAAGGTGATGGCCGACGGCAAGGCCGGCCGGACCGACCGCGCCTATGCGCTGTACCGCGCCATCAACTGCTTCGCCCCGAGCCAGAGCAATGGCTGCGGCCCGCAGGAGATCCCGCAGAATCAGCGCAAGCAGTGGTTCCAGACGCTGAAGTCGCGCTATGGCAACACGGTCTGGGCGAAGGATCTCCGATACTATTGGTGACCATGCGGCGCCTGGCGCTCCTGGCCGTGGCGCTGCTGCTGGCGGCGGCGGGGCCGGCCGGCGCCACCGTCGACGCCACGGAGCATGATTCCTTCTGGCTGTGGGCGGGGGTGGAACCGCCGGCGGTGCTGGCCCAGGCCCGGACGCTGTACATCCTGCAGGGCCAGATCGATCCGCCGTCCCGGGGCGGCGCCGGCCCGGCGCGGATGATCGCCCAGGGCATCGCCGTGCCGCGGCTGCGCCAGGGCGAGGTCTGGCTGGCCTATCGCGCCCACACGCTGCGCTGGCCGCCGCAGATCCTGCCCACCATCCTGGCCCAGGGCCGGCGCTGGAAGCAGGCCGGCAACCCGGTGGTCGGCATCCAGATCGACTTCGACGCCCGCACCCGCCACCTGCAGGAGTATGCGAGCTTCCTGCGCGACCTGCGGGCGCAGCTGCCGCCCGAATACCGGCTGAGCATCACCGGGCTGATGGATTGGGGCAGCAACGCCGACCCGGAGGCGATCAACCAGCTTCAGGGCGTGGTCGACGAGGTGGTGGTGCAGACCTATCAAGGCCGCCGCACCATCCCGGGCTACCGCGCCTACCTGCCGCGCATCGCCCGGCTGACCCTGCCCTTCAAGATCGGGCTGGTGCAGGACGGCGAGTGGGAGGCGCCGGACAGCCTGGCCGCCAGCCCCTGGTTCCGCGGCTATGTGGTGTTCCTGCTGAAGCCCTAGGCGGACCGCGACCGCCGGTACCCGTCCAAATCCAGCGTCATCTCCACCAGGTCCATGCCGGGGGCGAAGCCGTCCGGCACCTGCCGGGTCTGGACGAAGCCGTGGCGGGCGAAGAAGCCGCGGCTGTGCTGGGTCGTCTCGATCGCCACCGAGCGGAAGGCCGGGTCGGCGGCGATGCGGTCGAGCCGTCCGGTCAGCAGCACCGTGCCCAGACCGGCCCGATGCCGGTCGCCGCGCACCAAGCCCCAGCACAGCACCGCCACCGAGGCATCGCCCTCGGCCGCCGCGTAGCCGCCGCAGCCCACCGCCTCTCCCGCCGCATCCTCCAGAATGAAATACGGGCCGGGCAGGCCGTCGATGAAGTCGATGAAGTCGATGAAATCCTGCCGCTCCTGCGCCGCGAAGTAACGCGGCACGTTGCTGTCGAACAGAGCCAAGCCGAGGGCCCGGTCCTCCGGCCGCCAGGGGCGGATGCGAACACTGTCATCGGTCATGGGCGATTCTCCAGCCCGCGAATCTAGCGTATGAACCGGACAACGGAGGGGCTTCATGACACAGACACGCACGATCCGCCGCATCGCCTGCGGCCTGGCCCTGCTGGGTGCGCTGGCCGCACCGGCCCTGGCCTATGACGACGCCACCGAGGCCCGGATCAAGACCCTGGTCGAGACCGGCATGCAGTACTACTGGTCCGGCGGCGACGTGAAGAAGGCCGAGGCGGAGGTGTTCAAGGGCATCACCTTGCACGGCCGCTACGACGTGGTCGAGCAGGCGTTCACCGAGGCTTCGACCCTGGCGCCCGAGCGGCTGGACTTCCGCTACGCCGTCGCCTCCACCCAGATCATCCAGAAGAAGATCCCCGAGGCCGAGGCGACCTATCAGGAGATCACCCGGCACGACCCGCGCGCCACCGACGCCTATGCCTGGCTGGCGGCGCTGGCCCGGGTGCGCGGCGACGCCGATGCCACGGCGCTGGCCGACATCGCGCTGGCCGGGCTGGACCGACCCCTGGCCGAACGGTACCGCGCCCGCTTCGCCCGCACCGAGGCGATCCTGGCCGACCCCCCGACCACCACGGTCCCGGCGCTGCCGGGCAAGCCGGTGATCCTGGTGCTGGGCTATGCCCTGGCCAAGGACGGCACCATGCAGCAGACGCTGCTGGACCGGCTGGACGTCGCCCTGCGCGCGGCCAACACCAACCCGACGGCCCGGCTGATCGTCACCGGCGGCCAGCCCCAGGCCGGGGTGACCGAGGCCGACCTGATGACCCGCTGGCTGGTCGAGAAGGGCGTCGACCGCGACCGCATCATCGGCGAGGACAAGGCCAAGGACACGGTCGGCAACGGGCTGAACGCGGCCTCGCTGATCAAGCGCCACGGCGGCGACGCGGCGATCCTGGTGACCAGCGCCAGCCACATGCGCCGGGCGCGGGTGGTGGTCGAGGAGGCCCTGGCCCAGTACGGGCTGGATCTCGCCGTGGTGCCGGCGATCGCGCTGGACGCGCCGTCGCTGGAGGAGGCGGCGAAGGTCAGCCCGGACGAGCGGCTGGTGGTCTATCGCGACCTGATGCGGACCTCCGGGCTGTGGGCGTATCCAGGGCTGCAGCAATAGGGTTCCGCCCCACCAACCTGTCATCGCCGGGCTTGACCCGGCGATCCAGAAGCTGTCGACAGACTCTGGATGCCCGGGTCGAGACCGGGCATGACAATGTGAGCAGAGACCAAATTCCGATGTCCCCCGACCTTGCCGCCGTCCGGCGGGCCACGCTTATCGGCGGCACCGCCGTGCTGATGTGGGCGACGCTGGCCCTGCTGGCCACCTGGGCCAGCGCGATCCCGCCATTCCAGCTGACCGGCATGGCCTTCGCCGTCGCCTTCCTGATCGGGCTCGGCTGGATGCTGCTGCAAGGCCGATCGCCGCTGGAAGCGGCCCGGCAGCGGCCGGCGGTCTGGCTGCTCGGCATCGGCGGGCTGTTCGGCTATCACCTCGTCTTCTTCATGGCGCTGCGCCTGGCGCCGCCGGTCGAGGCCAACCTGATCAACTACGCCTGGCCGCTGCTGATCGTGCTGTTCTCCGCTTTGCTGCCGGGCGAGCGGCTGCGCTGGTGGCATGTCGCCGGGGCGGCGCTGGGGCTGCTCGGCGTCGTGGTCCTGATCGGAGGACGCGGGGTGGCCTTCGACCCGCGCTTCGCGCTGGGCTATGGCGCCGCGGTGCTGTCGGCGATGATCTGGGCCGGCTATTCGGTGCTGAGCCGGCGGATCGGGGCGGTGCCGACCGAGACGGTCGGCTGGTTCTGCGGCGGCACCGCCCTGCTGTCCCTGCTGTGTCATCTGGCGCTGGAGCGGACGGTGGTGCCGGACGCCGCCGGCTGGGCGGCGGTGGCGGGGCTGGGCCTGGGGCCGGTCGGCCTGGCCTTCTTCGTCTGGGACCATGGCGTGAAGCGCGGCGACATCCGGGCGCTGGGCGCCTTCGCCTATGCCGCGCCGCTGCTGTCGACCCTGCTGCTGCTCGCCTTCGGTCAGGGCGCCCTGACCCTGTCGGTCGGCGCCGCCTGCGCCCTGATCGTCGGCGGCGCGATCCTGGCCGGGCGCGACCTGTGGGCCCGACGCGCCGCGACGGCCTGAAGCGGAACGGCCGTTCGAGCCGATCCGCCCCTTCTACTCTCCCCCTCCCCTCGCGGCAGGGCTATCGCATGTATGTAAAGAGTTCGAAGAAGAATTCTTTGCTCCATTTTGCGCGGCGCATTTTGCTGGCGAGGGGTTTGTCGAGGGGATGGGCCCGCAAGATGTTGTGGGCGAGCCGGCGGATGATGGCCAGGTTCTCCGGGCCGTTGTTCTTGCGGGTGCGGGCATCGTCCTCGTCGAAGACGACGTCGAGGGTCCAATGGAGCTGGTTCTCGATGGTCCAGTGGGTGCGCACGACTTG